>CAZUYO010000291.1:0-3856 GCA_964624725.1 uncultured Thermodesulfobacteriota bacterium | reverse complement strand
CGGTGCCGAGACCCCTGCTCGTTTTCTCCGATCTGGACGGCACGCTCCTGGACCACCACACCTACCGGTGGGACGCGGCCCTGCCGGCGCTCACGGAGCTCCGGAAGGCCGGGGCCGTTCTGGTCCTGTGCTCCTCCAAGACCCGGGCCGAGATGGAGGAACTCCAGGGCGAACTCGGGATCGAGGGGCCCCTCATCGTGGAGAACGGGGGCGCCGTGGTCCTGACGGGCCGCTCGCCCTGGGAACGCGCCTTCCCGGACCGGTTGGGGGACCGGCCGGCCAAGGTGTTCGGCGCCCCGTACCCGGTGCTTCGCGAGGCCCTCGGGGAGCTGCGGCGCGCGATCGGCGCGGACCTCAAAGGGTTCGGCGACCTCTCCGTGGAGGAGGTCGCGAGGGTCACCGGGTTGCCCGCCGAAAGGGCGGCCCGGGCCCGGGCCCGGGAGTTCGACGAGCCGTTTCTCTGGGAGCCGGAGCCCTCGGAGGAAGAGGTGTCCCGGGCCCAGGCGTTCCTGGCCCGACGGGGCCTTCGGCTCACCCGGGGGGGCCGGTTCTGGCACCTCCTGGGCCCGAACGACAAGGGCCGGGCCGTCCGGTGGCTCGTGGAAGCCGTCGGGGCCCTCGAGGGGCTTCGGCCCCGGACGCTGGGGCTGGGGGACGCGGCCAACGATCTTCCCCTCCTCGAGGCCGTGGACGAGGGGGTTCTTGTGGAGCGCCCCGGGGGAGGACACCTCGAAGGGGCGCCCGCCGGGGTGCGGCGGGTGCCGGGCGAGGGCCCCGTGGGATGGAACCGGGCGGTGCGGGAATGGCTCGAACGGGTGAAAACAGGGGATCCATGAGCCGGGGGCGCAGGTCCACGTCGGCCCGCCGGGCCCGGCCCGGCCGGTCGGTCTGGGGCCGGTTGGGGTGCCTCGTCGTGGTGCTCGTGCTCGGCGCCCTGGCGGGGGCCGGGTGGCTGTGGTGGAGCGGCCGCCTGGCGCCCGTCGAGGTGTGGGACCGGGTCGTGGCCGCGGGGCGCGCCCGCCACAAGGTGACCCTCTATTTCGCGGACCCCCGCTGGACCCGGCTCGTGGCCGAGGAACGGGAGATCCCCGCCGGGCTCGGCGCCCCGGAGCTCATGGCGCGGCTCGTCGAGGAGCTCGCCTCCGGCCCCGGGGGGGCTCAGGCGGCGGCCGTTCTGCCCAAGGGCGCGCGGCTGCGGGGCGCGTACCTGGGGGAGGGGGGGCTCGCGCTCCTCGACTTCGACGGCAAGGGCCTGGAGGGGTTCTCCGCGGGAGGGGCCTCGGGGGAGCTTCTCACGGTGTTCGCCCTCGTGCACACGGTGGTGGAAAACGTCCCCGGGGTCCGGGAGGTCCAGATCCTGGTGGACGGCCAGGAGCGCGAGACCCTGGCCGGGCACGTCAAGATCTCCGAGCCGCTTTCCCCCGACACCGGTCTCACGGGCCGGTGACCGGGGTTCGTGAACGGGAGCCAGACCCATGCGCGACATCCGGAACTTCGGCATCTTCGCCCATATCGACGCCGGGAAGACCACCCTTTCCGAGCGGATCCTCTACTACACCGGCCGCACCCACAAGATCGGCGAGGTCCACGACGGGCAGGCCGTCATGGACTGGATGCGCCAGGAGCAGGAGCGGGGCATCACGATCACCGCGGCCACGACCCGGGTGGAGTGGAAGGGCCACCGCCTGAACCTCATCGACACGCCGGGCCACGTGGACTTCACGGTGGAGGTGGAGCGGTCGCTTCGGGTGCTCGACGGCGCCGTGGTGGTGCTGGAGAGCGTGTCCGGGGTGCAGCCCCAGACCGAGACGATCTGGCGCCAGGCCAACCGCTACGGCGTGCCCCGCATCGTGTTCGTGAACAAGATGGACCGGGTGGGCGCCGATTTCGACCGGTGCCTGGCGAGCCTGCGGGAGAAGCTCGGGGCCGTGCCCGCGCCGGTGGTGACGCCGCTCGGGGCCGAGGACGGGTTCCGGGGGTGCCTGGACCTCCTGTCCGGCGAGGTCCTCGAATGGGACGACGCCGACCTGGGCGCCACCATGCGCCGCCGGGCGCCCGAGGGCGACGAGGCCGGGGAACTCGAGGGCCGGCGGGAGGCCCTGGTGGAGGTGCTCGCCGATTTCGACGACGCCGTGGCCGAGGCGTTCCTGGAGGGCCGCTGGCCTGATCCCGCGGACCTGCGAAAGGTCCTGCGGCGCGAGACCCTGGCCGGCCGGCTGGTGCCGGTGCTCGCCGGGTCGGCCCTCCGGAACAAGGGGGTGCAACCGGTGCTCGACGCCGTGGTGGACTATCTTCCGAGCCCGTTGGACGTGCCGCCGATCCGGGGCGTCCACCCCGACACCGGCGCCGAGGAGGTCCGCAAGGCCTCGGAGAAGGAGCCGTTTGCGGCCCTGGCGTTCAAGATCCAGCAGGAAACCGGCCGAAAGCTCACCTACGTGCGGGTGTACTCCGGGGTGTTCAAGGGCGGCCGGGTCTACAACGCCACCCGGCACAAGGTGGAGAAGCCGGCCGCCGTGCTGCGGCTCCACGCCGACAAGAAGGAGCGGGAGGTGGAGGCCCGAGCGGGCGACATCATCGCGCTCACGGGCCTCAAATGGACCGTCACGGGCGACACCCTGTGCGACCAGGACCACCCGATCCTCCTGGAGACCATCGCCTTCGCCCCGCCGGTGATCAGCGTGGCCATCGAACCCCAACGCAGCCAGGACGAGGGCAAGCTCCTGGAGGTCCTTGGGCGGCTCGAGGAGGAGGACCCCTCGTTCCGGCACGAGGTGAACGAGGAGACCGGGCAGACCCTCATTTCGGGCATGGGGGAGCTCCACCTGGAGGTGCTGGTGCGCCGGATGGAGGAGGACTTCAACCTGCCGGTCCACGTGGGCCGGCCCCAGGTGGTGTACAAGGAAACGGTGGAGGCCGCGGCCGAGGCCGAGGCCACCTTCGACCGGACCCTGGGCGACAAGCGCCACTGGGCCACCGTGCGGCTGCGGGTCGCCCCGGCGGAGCGGGGCGCGGGGAGCCGGGTGCACCTGGAGGTGCCGGGCGAGATCCCCGACGCCGCCGCGGCGGCGGTGGAGCAGGGCGTTCGCGAGGCGTTCCTGAGCGGGGAGTTCGGGGGGTACCCGGTGGAGGACGTGGCCGTGGATGTGCTGGGTATCGAGGTCGACCCTGAGAACCCGAGCGAGATGGCCTGCAAGGTGGCGGCCAACCAGGCGTTCCGGGAGGCCTCGCGCAAGGCCCGGCCGGTGCAGCTCGAGCCCATCATGCGGGTCCAGATCCAGGTGCCCGACGAGAACGTGGGCGACGTGATCGGCGACCTCAACGCCCGGCGGGGCGAGGTGCAGGGCATGAGCGCCGGGGCCGGGATCACCGAGATCGAGGCCCTGGTGCCCCTGCGCCGGATGTTCGGGTACTCCACCGATCTGCGCTCCAAGACCCAGGGCCGGGGCACCTTCCAGATGCTGTTCGAGCGCTACGACCGGGTGGCGGAGTGAGGGGTGGACCTCGCGAGAGGTTGGGGTATGTTACTTTGAGCAGCGGTTTCCAGGCGTTGGGAGGTGGGTGGCCATGATCGCGCGGGTGTCTGCCGAGGGGCGGGTTACACTACCCTGGGGGGTTCGCAAGAAGCTCCGGTTGGAACCTGGTGCCCGGGTCGAGGTCGTGGTCACGGACGACGGAAAGATCGAGCTGATCCCCCTCAGGGGGTCGGTGCGCGATCTGAAAGGGGTGATCCCAAAGCCGGATAAGCCCGTCACTCTGGAGGAGATGGAAAGCGCAATCTGGGAAGGGGCTTCTGAATGAGTCTGGGGATCGACACCAACGTGCTCGTAAGGTACCTGGTGCAGGACGATCCTGAGCA
>CAZUYO010000290.1:1741-3864 GCA_964624725.1 uncultured Thermodesulfobacteriota bacterium | reverse complement strand
AAGGGAAGAACCGGGGCGGGGCGCGCCGCAGGGCCGCCCCGCCCCGGTCGTTCGGGGGGATGGCCGGGGAATCGCCGTCGGCCCTGGGCCGTCCGTGGGCGCGGCGTCCACGCCGCGATCCGCGCCGCAGGCCCGAACCGTTTCCGGTTTCCGCTTCCCGATTCACTGCCCCTTGGGCCCCACCCCGGGCGGCATGCCGCGGGGCATGCCCGCGGGCATCCCGGGCGGGGCGGTCATGGGCACCGGGGTCTCGGTGACGGCCGATTTCGCCCCGGTGCCGTACCCGAGGAGCTCCATGGTGGTGGTGTCGGTTTGGGAGGTCACCACGCCGAAGGGCTTCACCTTGGGCACGAAATCGTAGGTGGCGAGTACCTTGCCCTGGGAGTCCACGATGCGGTGGACCTCGGCCTCGAAGGTGCCGGCCGGCACGGTGACCTTGCGGCGGCCGGCCCGCTCGAGCCGCAGGCCCTCGGCCCCGGCTGCGGGAACGCCGCTTCGCCGTTCGAACATGTGCACGGCCATCCGTCGGCCCATGGCCACGAAGTCCTTGGGCATCTCCGACGCGGGGGCGTCGCCGCTCTTCAGGATCAGGCGCTCGATGTTGTCCGGGTCGTCGGGATCGCCCCGCACCAGCATCTTCACGATGTTCCGGTGCTCCCCGTCGTCCTGGACCACCTCGTACCACCAGCCGTCGCCCTCCCGGCCCACGATGGCCATGCGCATGCGGGTGGTCTTGCCGGAGTCCTTCTCCACCACCCGGTACTCGGACCACACCCCGACCTCGGGTTGGAACGTGCCGAAGAGCCGCGGCACCTCGGCGGCGCGGGCGGGGAACCCGACGAAGAACAACAGAGCGACCACGGGAAGCAGCGGTTTCCAAACGCAGCGCATCGGACACCTCCTGACCAGCGGAAAGGCGAACGGATGAACCCGACGAGAACGGGTCCACAGTATCACCAACCCCTCGGGCCGCAAGGGGTGCCCCCGGGCGAGGTGCGGGACCGGACCGAGGGGTTTCGGCGCGGGCTCGCCGAGGCGGGGCTCGTCGGGGCCCTGGTGACCCACCGGCCCGACCGGTACTACCTGGCGGGCACGACCCAGGAGGGGTTCCTCTGGGTGCCGGCGGCCGGCGATCCCGCCCTTTGGATCCTCCGGGACCCGGGGCGGGCCCGGACGGAGTCCCCGGTGCCGGTGGAGCCCGTGGCCTCGGGCCGGGAGCTCTGGGACCGGGCCCGCCGCGCCGCGGGGGAGGGACCCGTGGGGATCGTGGCCGAGGTGTTCCCGGCGGGCTGGCTCGCCCGTATCGGAACCGACCGGTGGGCCGACGTGGGGCCGCTTCTGGCCGGGCTTCGGCGGCGCAAGTCCGCCTGGGAGGTGGAGCGGATGCGCGAGGCCGGCCGGCTGGTGGCCCGGGTGTACGAGCACGCGGCAGCGACGCTTCGGCCCGGGGTCACCGAGGCCGAGTGGGCGGGGGAGCTCCTGGCCCGGGCCATGGCCTGGGGCCACGAGGGCCGGCTCTGGTCGCGGGGCCCGTTCGAGGCGTACCCTTGGCACGTGGTGTCCGGACCCAACACCCTGGCGGCCGGCGCCGTGGACACCCCCATGCCCGGGGTGGGGCGGTCGGCCGCGTTCCCGGTGGGGGCGGGCGACCGGGCGATCGAGCCGGGGGAGCCGGTGGTCGTGGATTTCGGGGTGAGCCTGGCCGGGTACCAGACCGACCAGACCCGCACCTTCTGCCTCGGCCGGCCCCCGGGGTGGCTTCGGGACCTGTACGACGCCTTGCTCGAGGTGCACCGCACGGCCGCAGCCCTCCTTCGGCCCGGGGTTTCGGCGGGGGAGGTGTTCGAGGCGGCCCGGCGGCGGGCCGAGGAGCTCGGGATCGAAGGGTACCTGGGCCCGCCGGAGCGGCGGTGCCGGTTCGTGGGCCACGGGGTGGGGCTCGAGACGGTGGAGGCCCCGCTTATCGCCGAGGGGTCGCCCGAGGTCCTTCGGGAGGGCGACGCCGTGGCCCTAGAACCCAAGGCCGTGCTCCCGGGCCTCGGGGGCTGCGGGGTGGAGGACACGTTCCTGGTGACGGCCGACGGCCCGGTGCGCCTCACCCCGATGCCCCAGGACCTCTGGGT
>CAZUYO010000290.1:0-1641 GCA_964624725.1 uncultured Thermodesulfobacteriota bacterium | reverse complement strand
ATGGGATACGTGCGCATCACCTCGGGGACGCTCCGGGGCCGCCGGGTCCAGACCCCGGAAGGCCAGGGCACCCGGCCGCTTCTCACGCGGCTCCGAAAGAGCCTGGCCGACCTCCTGCGTCCCCGGCTCCCCGGGGCCCGGGTGCTCGACCTGTTCGGCGGGTCGGGGGCGGTGGCCCTGGAACTCCTCTCCAACGGGGCCCGGGAGGCCTGGGTGGTGGAGAAGGAGCGGGGCGTGGCAAGCCTCGTGCGGCGAAACGCCCAGGCCCTGGGCATGGAAGCCCGGCTGCGGGTGCGGGCCGACGACGCCCTGCGGGCCTGCCGGTCCCTGGGGGAGGCGGGGGAGCGGTTCGACATCGTGCTCGTGATGCCGCCCTACCGGAAGGGGCTCCAACAGGCGGCGCTGGAGGCCGTAATGCACGCCGGGCTCGTGGCGCCGGGCGGGCTCGTGGTGGTGCAGCGGCACCGGGACGAGCCCCAGGCCGCCCACGCCGGGGCCCCGGTCACGCGCACCCGGACCTACGGGAACACGGCCTTCGATTTCCACGAGCCCGGGGCCCCGTGACCCGATTGCCGGACCTATGGATCGAGGCCGAGGGGCTCCGGCGGGGGCCACGGGCCGAGGCCCTTTCGCCGGCGTACGTCCTGGTTCGGGGCGGCCGGGTGGTGTCCGTGCGCTCGGACGACCGCGACCGGCCCCGGGATCCCCTGCCGACCCTCCGGGGGGGCTGGCTCGTGGAACCCCTGGCGGACGCCCATGTGCACCTCTTTCTGCCCGGGAGCTTCGACCCGGCGGAGCGCGGGCGCGTGACGAACGCCGGGCTGGAGGACGCCCTCGAGCGGATCCTCGGGCTCCTCGAGGACTACCGGGCGCGGGGCGTCGCCGCGGTGCGGGACGGGGGGGATCCCCGGGGGCTCGCCCTCGAAGCGGCCCGGGTGGCGAACCCGCGGCCCGAGCGGTACGCCCGGGTGCTCCCGGCGGGCGAGGCCCTGTTCCGCAAGGGGTACTACGGTTCGTTCCTGGGGCGGGGCGCCGCGGATCTCTCGGAGGCCGAGGCGATCCTCCGGGAGAACGCCGCGGCCGGGGCGACCCACGCCAAGATCCTGGCCACGGGCCTGAACAGCCTCGACGAGGCCGGAGGGGTGTCGGCGGGCGGTTTTTCGGCCGGGGACCTCGGCCGGCTGTGCGGCGCGGCCCGGGGGCTGGGGCTCCGGGTCATGGTCCACGCGAACGGGCCGTTGGGCCCGGTGCTCGCCGCGGGCCCCGACTCGGTGGAGCACGGGTTTGGGTGCGACCCCGGGGATCTCGGCCGTCTGGCGGCCGGCGGCGTGGCCTGGGTGCCCACCCTGCGGGCCTGGCAGGCGCTGGAGGAGCACCCGGCCCTCACCGGCCGGCAAAAGGCCGTGGTGCGCACGACCCACGCCCGGCACCTCGCCGAGGTGGCCGAGGGCGCGGCGCGGCGGGTCTCGATCGCGGCCGGAAGCGATGCCGGCACCCCGGGGGTGGAGCACGGGGACGGGCTCGTGGAGGAGCTGCGGCTTCTGGCCGAGGCCCTCGGGGACCCGGCGGCGGCGCTCGCGGCCGCCACGTACCACGCCCGGGCGTTGTGCGAGGCGGAGGCCGGGGCGCCGATCGGGGGCC
>CAZUYO010000289.1:0-3872 GCA_964624725.1 uncultured Thermodesulfobacteriota bacterium | reverse complement strand
CGCTACCCGTCCCGCCGGGGCCACTCCGCGTCCGGGCGCTCCTCCACGAAGCAGGCGAACCGGTCCCACTCCACCTCCTTGCCCGACACGGGGCAGCGAAGCCGCATTTTCCGATCGCCCACCTCCACCACCTCCCAGTCCCCCGACCGGGGTCCCCCCTCGATCCGGATCTTCTGACCGGGGGCCAGGGGGTACGGCTTGAACACGGTGACCCGGTGCCCCATGGCGTCGCTCCTTTGCTAACACGAACGGAAGTATTGTGAGATCCCGGTCGTTGCTACGGGATCCCGCGGGTGGGGGGCTGGTGGAAAGCCGGGTGCGGCCCCTTACCTCGCCGCGCCTCACCGGGCTTGGGTTGCTTTGTAAGTTCCGAAACTTCCGCTGCCGACGCCCCGACCTACACAGCCTGCGACGGCATGCGGGGGCGCGGCGAAAAGGGTGCCGCACTCACGCACCGCCGGAAGCCGCCCCCCCACCCGCATCAGGCAATACTTTTGAACGTATTCGTCTCGTTCGGTTTCGTTTCAGCCCTTCCGCAGCACCAGCACGGTGCCCAGGATCAGGAGCCCCACCCCCAGGACCCGGGAGGGTCCCAGGGGGATCCGCTCGAACCCGAACGCCCCGGCCCGGTCCAGAAGCAACCCGGCCACGAGTTGGGCGGCGATCACCGAGGCCATGCCCGCCGCGGTCCCCAGCCGGGGGAACACCACGATGGTGCTCGCCACGTACACCGCGCCGATCAGCCCTCCGGTGAGCTCCCACCACCGGGCGTCGGCAAGGCCCCAGAGCCGGGGCAGCCGGCCCGACGCCGTCACCAGGGCCAACAGCGCCAGGGCCCCCACCGAGAACGACACCAGCGCGCTCGGCAGAAACCCGCCGACCCGGTCGGCGAGCCGGGCGTTCACCGAGGGCTGGAGGGCCGAGAGCCCGCCCACCAGCGCCATCCACAGGGCCAGAAGCGCGCGCGACATGGGTCATCCCCTCACGTCCGGATCCGGAACCCCACCAGGGCCCATCATCGCGAACCGGGGCCCCCGGCGCAAGGGGCTCCGATAGACCACGGCCCCGCCCTCCGGTTCCGGAACGGGCGGGGCCGCGGCCGCCTCGCCGGGGACGTCGATCCCCCTACCGGAGCGTCTCCTCCCTGCCCTTCACGAGGGCCTGGATCATGCGGTTGTACGGGGTGGGGATGCCCGCCATCTCCCCGTACTCCACGATCTTCCCGTTGATGTAGTCGATCTCGGTGCGGCGCTTGGCCTCCACGTCCATCAGCATCGAGGGCTTGTGGTTGCCCGCCGAGCGCAGGTAGTTCATGCAGTACCGGTAGTAGTCCCAGCCCAGGGAGATCTCGTTGGCCCGGGCCACCTGGATCCCCTCCTTCACGAGCTGGTCCACGATGCCGGCCACGAAGGGGTCCTGCATGGCCTGGGCCATGGTCATGCCGGTCAGCGCGCACACGGGGTTCATCGAGGCGTTCATGATCGTCTTTCGCCACACCATGTTGACGAGCTGGTCCGTGTGCTCGGTGGGAAGCCCCGCCGCCGTCAGCGCCTGGGCCACCCCCTCGGCCGCCGCCCGGCCCGCCGGGTCGAGCTCCTGCACGTAGTGGGGCGGGTGGTGAAAGGCCATGTGCACCCGGCCAGGGCCGGCGAGCCCCACGCCCATGTTCACCACGGCGCGCATGACCCAGGGCCGGCCCAGGGCCTCGGCCAGCACGAGCTCCGTGTCGATCCCGTTTTGCCAGCTCACCACGTACAGGCCCTCCCGGTGGAACCCCTGGATGGCCGAGGCCAGGAGCGGCAGGGCCGTGGCCTTGGTGGTCACGAAGATCACCTCGGGGTCGAAGTCCCCCAGTTCGTCCACGTGGGTCGTGACCCGGGTCACCTTGGCGCCCGAAAGCGAGTCGGCCCCCTCGATCTCGATCCCCGGATCCAGGGCCGGACGGAGCAGGTCCTCGACGATGTCGCACAGGGTCACCTCGTACCCCTTGGCCGCCAGGTGCCCGGCCACCACGCTTCCCACCGGGCCGGCGCCGATCACGGCAAAGCGGGTCGGGCGAAAGTCCGCAGATCCTCCCATGGCTTCCTCCTTTCGCGCGGCCTACGCGCCCTCGAGCATGCCGAAGGCCTCGGCGTCGAGAACCCTCACGCCCTGTTCGTTCAGAACCCGGATCGCCCGGTCGTTGTCGCTGAACCGGAACACCATGACGGCGTTCTCCGAGGAGAACCCGGTGAACGCGTACATGTACTCCACGTTGATGCCGGCCTGGTTGATGGGGGCCAGGACGGCCGCGAGGCTCCCGGGTTTGTCCGGGATCTCCACGGCCACCACCTCGTCCACCCGGGCCGGGAGGTGGAGCCCCATGACCACCCGGCGGGCCTTGGCCACGTCGGACACCAGGAGCCGCAGCACCCCGAACCCCGCCGTGTCCACGAGGCTCAGGGCCCGCAGGTTGATGCCGGCGTCCCCGAGGGCCTTGGTGACGGCGTAGAGCCGCCCGGGCGAGTTCTCCAGGAAGACCGAGATCTGCTTGAGCTTGGGCATGGTTCCTCCTCCTTTCCCCTTGGGTCCCCGACCTCTCCACCGGCTCTCAACCGTCCGGTCGGTAGATTGATGCTTACCCTATCGGCCGCGCTTCCCGGCGTCAACCCCCGAGAGGGGTCCCCGGTCCGCCCAGCGCCGGCGGACCCAGGCCTCCTCGTCGGCCCGGGTGCGGACCTCGCCGTCCAGCCGGGCCCGCAGGAGTCCGTCGAGGATCTCCCGGTACACGGGCCCCGGCGGGATGCCCATCCGTTGGAGGTCCCGGCCCCGCAGCACGGGACGCACGTCGGCGAGCCGGGTGTAGTACCGGCTGATGAGGCGGCGCTTTCGCTCGTCCTCGGTCTTGGCCATCATGAACAGGAGCGCCTCGTCCCCGCAGGGGTGCAGGATGCCGTGGACCCGGCTGTCGGGAACCGCGCCGCGGTGCTCCTCGAGGGCCTTTCGCAGCTCGCCGAGGGCCCGGTACGCGGCGCCCCGCGCCGCCAGCAACCGCTGCCCTTCCCCCTGGGCGACCCCCATGTCGCGCACCCACGCCTGCGCCTGGTCCTCCTTGAGGGGATCGAGCAGGGCCAACTGGTAGATCCGCCAGGCCTCCAGTCCGGACTCCCGGTACAGCAGCCGGAACCACGTGAGCACGCCCCGCACCCGCTCGACCAGCGCCTCGAGCCGCGGGTCGTACCGGACCCCGGGGATGAGGGCTTCCAGCACGCCGTGCTCCTCGGCCAGCGCCAGGCTTTCGGCCCCGTCCCCCTCCGAGAGAAGGGCGACCCACTCCTGGAACATCCGTTTCCCGCGGGCCTCGGTGAGGAACCCCTCCCGGACCGCTGTGCGGAGCAGCTTTTCGGTCTGGCGGCCGAGCCGGAACCCGAACCGTTGCTGAAACCGCAGGGCCCGGAGGATCCTCGTGGGATCCTCCACGAAGGACAGATTGTGGAGGACCCGGATCGTGCCGTCCTTGAGGTCCCGAAGGCCCCCGAAGAAATCCACCACCTCGCCGAACCGGGCCGGGGCGAGCCGCACGGCGAGCGTGTTGATGCTGAAATCCCGGCGGTAGAGGTCGAGCTTGAGGCTCGACCACTCCACGGTGGGCAGCGCACCGGGCCGGGCGTAGTACTCGGTGCGCGCCGTGGCCACGTCGAGGCGCACCCCGTCGGGGCACACGAGCTTGGCCGTGCCGAAGGGCCGGTGGGGTCGGACCCGGGCCCGCCACCGCGCCCCGGCCTCCTCGGCCAGGGCGATCCCGTCCCCCTCGACCACCAGGTCGAGGTCCTCCACGGGGCGCCGAAGGAGAAGGTCCCGCACCCCTCCCCCCACCAGGTACGCCTCCATCC
>CAZUYO010000288.1:0-3910 GCA_964624725.1 uncultured Thermodesulfobacteriota bacterium | reverse complement strand
CGGTCTGCGGTCTGCGATCCCCCCGGCCCCCATGAAGCGGGGTGCCGTTCCTTGCTAAACTCCCTCCGGAGCCCAAGTCAACCGCGTTCCACCGGAGGGGTCGCCGTTGCCGCCAACCGAACGCCTGCCCGTCGACGACCTGGCACCGCGGTTCGCGGAGGCCCTGGCCGCCGGACCCGTGGTGGTTTCGGCCCCCACGGGCACGGGAAAATCCACCCAGGTGCCGCGCTGGGCCGCCGCCCGGGGCCGGGTGCTCGTGGTGGAGCCCCGGCGGGTGGCCTGCCGGGCGCTCGCGGCCCGGGTGGCGGAACTCGAGGGCGAGCGACTCGGGGAAGGGGTGGGGTACGTGGTGCGGGCCGAACGGAAGGCCACCCCCGCCACCCGGATCGTGTTCGCCACCCCGGGCGTCGTGCTCCGGTGGCTCGCCGCGGGCCCGTTGGCCGACTTCGCCACCGTGGTGCTCGACGAGTTCCACGAGCGCAGCCTCGACCTGGACCTGCTCCTCGCCCTCCTCCTGGAACGGGGCCGCCACCGGCTCGTGGTGATGTCGGCCACCCTGGAGGCCGAGCGCCTGGCCCGCCACCTGGGGGCGGCCGTGCTCCGGGCCGAGGGCCGGCGGTTCCCGGTGGAGACCCGGCACGTGCCGGGCCGGGCGTTCCTCCCCGAGGTGCGGGGCCTCGAAGACCGGATCCTCGAGGCCCTGGGGCGCGCCGCGGACGACCCCGGGGACGTGCTCGTGTTCTTGCCCGGGAAGGCCGAGATCGCCGCGGCCGCGGCACGGCTCGCGGGGCGGCGCGACCTGGAGATCCTCCCCCTCCACGGCGGCCTCTCCCTCGAGGAGCAGAGCCGGGTCTTCTCGCGGCCGGCGAAACGGCGGGTCGTGCTCGCCACGAACGTGGCCGAGACCTCGCTCACCATCCCGGGGATCGGGGTGGTGATCGACTCGGGGCTCGTGCGCCGCACCCGGTACCACAACGGCCGGGGGTTCCTCACGCTCCTGCCCGTCGCCCGCGACAGCGCCGAGCAGCGCGCAGGCCGGGCGGGCCGCACCGCCCCGGGGGTGTGCTACCGGCTCTGGAGCCCCGAGGCCATCCTCACCGAGACCACCCCGCCCGAGATCCACCGGGAGGCCCTGGAGCCCCTGGTGCTGGCGGCCGCGGCCTGCGGGGCCCGGGTCGAGGACCTGCCGTTCCTGGACCCGCCCAAACCCTACGCCGTCGAGGCCGCCCGGGAGAGCCTCGGACGGCTGGGCGCGCTGGACCCGGCCGGACGGATCACCGAGCGGGGCCGCCGGCTGTTCGGGCTTCCCCTGGACGCGCCCTTGGGAGCGATCCTGGTGGAGGCCGAGCGCCTGGGCTGCCTGGAAGACGCCGTGGACCTGGTGGCGGCCCTGGCCGTGGGCCGGCCGCTCTTTCGGGGGCCGCCCCGGGGGGATCCCCTGCGGGAGGAGGGGTGCGACGCCGTGGCCCTCGTGCGGGCGGTCCGGGAGGCCCGGCCGGAGCGGGATCGGGTCCACGGCCCCGCCCTCGCCGAGGCCCGGGCGGTGCGCCGGGAGCTCCGGGCCGCCATGGGGCTGGAAGGGGCCGCGCCCCGGGCCGGGGGGCCGGCGGACCGAAAAGCGCTCGCGCTCGCCGTGCTCCGGGCCGACCCGCGGGCGGCCCACGTGGCGCGCCGCCGGAAGAAGTTCACGGCCTGGGCCAACGGCGAGGCCGAGGCCGCCCTGGCCGAGGGGAGCGCCGTGGATCCCGGCGAACACCGCTGCCTCGCGGCCCTGGAGGTGCGGGCGGTGGGCACCGGGTACCGGAAGACCCGGCTCGTGATCTCGGCCGCCATGCCGGTGCCGCCGGCGTGGCTCGTGGAGGCCGGGATCGGCGAGGAGCGGCCCGGCCGGGTCCGGGTGGCGGACGACCACCTCGTGTGCGAAACCGAGATTTGCCACGCCGGCCAGGTGCTCGCCCGGCGGGAGGAGGTGCCGGTGGGCCGGCTGGCCCGGGAGGCCGTGACCCGGGCCGCGGCCGACGGCCAGGCGTTCTGCGGGGTGTGGGACGAACTGGTCCGCCGGCTGGCCGACCGGGACCGCCTCCAGCGCCTTGCGGGGGCGGGGCTCGTGCCGGCCTCCCTGGCCGCCCTCGTCCCGGACACGCGGCCCGAGCCACCGGAGAGGTGGCTCCTCGGCCGGCTGGAGGAACTCGGGTTCGAGTCGGGGGAGGACCTCCCCCTACTCTCCGCCGACGACCTCCTTCCCGGGCCCCTGCCCGACCCCGTGACCGACTGGCTCGACCGGTCGTTCCCGGCCGAGGTCGGGGTCGGGGACGCCCGGTACCGGGCCGAGTACGACCTCGGCCGCCGGGAGGTCACCCTTCACCTCACGGCCGGTCACCGCCGCGAGCCCCCTTCGCTGACCTTCCTCCCGCCGTTTCGGGGCTTTTCCGTCCGGGTACAGCACAAGAACCAGTCCTGGCGGCTTCGGTGAGGGAACCACGCCCCGCCGGCGGGGCGGTGGGAGGCGGCCCACCCGCGAAAGGGGGCGGAGTCCACGCGCCCCGATCGCCCTCAAGTCCCCTTGCCACGCGGCCGATCGGGGTTACCCTGTCCCCGCTTGCATCCCCGACCTTCGGCAAAGGAGGTAACCGCCATGCCTGCACGCATCGCCATCAACGGGTACGGACGCATCGGCCGGCTCGTGCTCCGGGCGGCCAAGAAGAAGGGGGCGAACCTCGAGTTCGTGGCGATCCACGACCTCGCGCCGGTGGACGCCCTGGGCATCGTGACCAAGTTCGACTCGATCCACGGCCCGTTCCCCGGGGAGGTCTCCTGGACCGAGGACACCATCGTGATCGACGGCACCCCGATCCAGGTGTTGAGCGGGCCGAGCCGCCGCAGCGACGACCCCCTGGACCTGCCCTGGAAGGAACTCGGGATCGACTACGTGGTGGAGGCCACGGGGGTGTTCCGCAAGGTGGCCCAACTGGAGGGCCATCTCCGGAGCGGCGCCCGCCGGGTGATCCTCACCGTGCCCTCCAAGGATCCCCTGGAGGCCACGCTCGTGCTCGGGGTGAACGATCACATCCTCAAACCCGAGCACACGATCATCTCCAACTCCTCGTGCACCACGAACTGCGCGGCACCGGTGGCCAAGGTCCTCCACGACCGGTTCGGCATCCAGAAGGGCTACCTCACCACGGTCCACGCCTTCACCAACGACCAGCGGCTGTTCGATTACCCCCACAAGGACTTCCGCCGGGCCCGCATGGCCACCCTTTCGATCATCCCCACTTCTACCGGCGCGGCCGCGGCCCTCGGGCGGGTGATCCCCGAGCTCGACGGCAAGATCGAGGGCCTGGCGTTTCGGGTGCCGGTGCCCACCGGATCGGTGATCGACCTCACCGTCATGCTCGAAAAGAAGGCGACGGCCGAGGAGATCAACGAGGCCATGCGGGAGGCCTGCGAGGGCCCCATGAAGGGGATCGTGGAGTACTGCACCGATCCCATCGTGTCGGTGGACATCATCAACAACCCCCACTCGAGCATCTTCGATAGCCTCCTGACCCACGTGCGCCAGGACCGAATGGCCAAGGTGGTGGCCTGGTACGACAACGAGTGGGGCTACGCCTGCCGGGTGGTGGACCTGCTGGAAAAGGTCGCCGCCATGGACGGGCTGGCCTGACAGGCTGGATAGCTGGGAAGCGGGAAGGCTGGAAGGCTCTACTCCTAATACCTTCAAGAGTATTGCCGGGGGCGGGTGGGGGACTGGTTCCGGCCGGGCGCGAGTGCGGCACCCGATCGCCGCGCCTTTCCATGCCGTTGTCGGCTCGGCCGGGCGGGGCGGCGGTGGCGGGCGTTCCGGATCTTTCAAAGCGATCCGGGCGTGGTGAGGGCGCGGCGAGGTGAGGGGCCGCACCCGGCTCTC
>CAZUYO010000287.1:0-3942 GCA_964624725.1 uncultured Thermodesulfobacteriota bacterium | reverse complement strand
CCGATGTGGCCGCTCGACCCGGTGCCCGGGATGGTGAAGTTGATCATCTGGGCCGCGAACACGAAGGCGCCCAGCACCCCCATGAGGGGCACTTTGCGGTCGTCGGCCTCCTGTTGCACCCTGCGGGCGCAGTAGACCGTGGTGGCGGCCGTGGCGGCCCACATCGCGCCGCCGACTCCGGGGGACAGAAGGGCATCGGCCATGTGCATCGGGGATCCTCCTGTGTTAACGTTTTACGGATCGTGCTACCCGGAGGCTAGTCCGGGGTTGGCGCGGTGTCAAGAAAAAAAATTTCGTGCTACTCCGCGCCGTGGCCCGTGCCACACAGGGCGCCGGGAGCCCAGGGAGGCGCTCGATGGGAGAGCTGGTTCGGTTCGGGATCTCGATGGACGAGCAGCTGTTGGACCGGTTCGACGAGCTCATCGCCCGCAAAGGGTACGCGAACCGGTCGGAGGCGATCCGCGACCTCATCCGAAACGCCCTGGTGGAGGACCAGTGGAGCCGGGGGGACGAGGAGACCGTGGGAACGGTGACCCTGGTCTACGACCACCACGTGCGCGACCTCGCGGACAAGCTCACCGAGCACCAGCACGACCACCACGACGCCATCATCTCGGCCCTGCACGTGCACCTCGACCACGACCACTGCCTCGAGGTGGTGGTGGTGCGGGGGCCGGCAGAGCGGGTGCGGCGCCTGGCCGATGAGCTGATCGGCACCAAGGGCGTGAAGCACGGGAAACTCGTGACCACCACCACGGGGCGGGGCATCGCCTGACCATGGCCCGCATCGAGGACGCGGTTCTCGACCTGGGGCGGCTCGACCGGTTGGCCTACGCCGACACCCCGGTGCACCGGCTCGACCCCCGGGCGAAGATCCTGGCCACGGTGGCCTACCTGGTGGCCGTGGTCTCCCACGGCAAATACGAGGTGTCGGCCCTCCTGCCCTTCGCCGTGTTCCCGGTGGTGCTGGCGGCCCGGGCCGGGCTGCCGGCCGGGTACCTCGTGCGGAAGCTCCTTCTAGTGGCGCCGTTCGCGGTGCTCGTGGGGGCCGCGAACCCCTGGCTCGACCGGGCCCCGCTTCTCCAGTTGGGCCCCGTTACGGTGACGGGCGGGTGGGTGAGCTACGCCTCGATCCTGGTACGGTTTGCGCTCACCATCGGGGCCGCGCTGGTGCTCGTGGCCACCACCGGGTTCTACGGGGTGTGCCTGGGGCTCCAGCGGCTGGGCACGCCGCGGGTCATGGCCGTGCAGCTCCTCCTGCTGTACCGTTACCTCTTCGTCCTGGCCGGGGAGGCCCTGCGGCTCGTGCGGGCCCGGAACCTCCGGCGCTTCGGTAGGGGCGGGGCCGGGGTGGGGGTGTACGGAAGCCTCGTGGGCAGTCTGCTCTTGCGGACCCTGGGCCGGGCCCGGAGGATTCACACGGCCATGCTGTGCCGGGGGTTCACGGGAGAGTTCCGCACGATCCGGGACCTTCGGTTCCGGCCGGCCGACTGGGCGTTCCTGGTGGGCTGGTCGGCCGTGTTCGCCCTGTTCCGGTGGGTCCATCTGCCCCGTCTCCTGGGCAGCCTCTTCACCTGACCGCGTACGCATTCTCGGGATGCCATGAGCCATCACATCGTCGAAGTGTCGGATCTCCGGTTCGCCTACCCCGACGGCACCCAGGCCCTCCGGGGCGTATCGTTTCGGATCACCCACGGGGAGTCGGTGGCCGTGGTGGGGGCGAACGGGGCCGGGAAGTCCACCCTGCTCCTGCACCTGAACGGCGTGCTCGTCCCCCAGGCGGGCGACGTGCGCATCGGGGAGGTGCCGCTGACCCGCTCCACCTTGCCCGAGGTGCGGCGCACCGTCGGCATGGTGTTCCAGGACCCGGACGACCAGCTCTTCATGCCCACGGTGTACGAGGACGTGGCGTTCGGGCCCCTCAACCTGGGGCTCCCGCCCGATGAGGTCGACCGGCGGGTGCGGGAGGCCCTGGAACGGGTCGGGGGTTGGGAGCTCCGGGATCGCCCGCCCCACCGGCTCTCGGGGGGGGAGAAGCGGGCGGTGGCCATCGCCACGGTGCTCGCCATGGGCCCCGACATCCTCGTGATGGACGAGCCGAGCTCCAACCTCGATCCCCGGGCCCGCCGCAGGCTGATCCACCTTCTCGCCTCGTTCGAACACACGAAGATCATCGCCACCCACGATCTCGACCTCGCCCTGGAGCTCTGCGAGCGCACGATCGTGATCGCGGGGGGGCAGGTGCTCCGCGACGGTCCGACGCGCGAGGTGTTCTCGGACGACGAGGTGCTGGAGCAGGGCGGGCTCGAGCGGCCCCCGGCTCTGCGGCCGTGCCCGGCCTGCGGCGCGATGGCCGCCCGGCCGGTTGACACGGCCCCTGTGCCGTGATACGAACGTTCGTCATGCAGACCGAGCGTTTCCTTCCCGCGATCCCGGCGTCGGCTCGAGCTACCGGCGCGGCCGCTGCGGCCGCATCGCGCGGGTCCGCCCGTGGAGCGGGGTCCGGAGGCGCCCGGTAGAGCGATCCGAGGCGGGTTCCGACACACCGAAGGCCACGGGCAGAACGCCCGTGGCTTTTTTCATGGGAGGCGAAAGGGCCATGCGCAAGAACATCGTCCACGTGGGAGCCGGGGAGCTCACCTACGAGATCCGGGCCATCGTGCGGGTGGGGGAGGAGCTCCAGCGCCTGGGGGTGCCGGTGCGGTGGGAGAACATCGGCGATCCCGTGGCCAAGGGCGAGCCGGTGCCCCGGTGGATGAAGGAGATCGTGGCCGACCTGGCCCTGCAGGACTGCTCCTACGCCTACTGCCCCACCAAGGGGCTCCAGGACACCCGGGAGTTCCTGGCCGAGCGGGTGAACGCCCGGGGCGGGGCCCAGGTCACCCCCGAGGACATCGTGTTCTTCAACGGGCTCGGCGACGCGATCCAGAAGGTGTACGGGTTCCTGCGGCGGGAGGCCCGGGTCATCGGCCCGTCGCCGGCCTATACCACCCACTCCTCGGGCGAGGCGGCCCACGCGGGCCAGAAGCCGGTGTGCTACCGGCTCGATCCGGATCGCGGATGGATGCCCGACCTGGAGGACCTCCGGCTCTCGGTCAAGTACAACCCCTCGGTGGCGGGCCTGTTGCTCCTCAACCCCGACAACCCCACGGGCGCCGTGTACCCGCCCGAGGTCCTGGAGGAGATGGTCGCGATCGCCCGGGAGTTCGATCTGTTTGTGGTGGCCGACGAGATCTACGCGAACCTGGTGTTCGACGGGGTGCGCACCTGCCAGCTCGCCGACGTGATCGGCGACGTGCCGGCCATCTCCATGAAGGGCATCTCGAAGGAGCTCCCCTGGCCCGGGGCCCGGTGCGGCTGGATCGAGGTCTACAACGCCGAGAAGGACCCCGTGTTCCGGCGCTATGTCCAAAGCATCGTGGACGCGAAGATGGTGGAGGTGTGCTCCACCACCCTGCCGCAAAAGGCGATCCCGCCGATCCTCTCCCACCCGGAGTACCCCGGGCACCTGGCCGAGCGTCGGGCCCGGTACGCCCGGTACGCGGATCTGGCCTGCGAGGTCTTGACCTCGGTGCCGGGAGTCCACGTGGTGCGGCCCAACGGGGCCTTCTACCTCACGGTGCGGTTCCTGCCGGGCGCGCTGACCGCCCGCCAGACCCTGCCGGTGGCCCAGGAGCCGGTCCGGCGCCTGGTGGAGCGGCTGGTGGCCGAGCCGGGAACCAGCCTGGACAAGCGGTTCGTGTACTACCTGCTCGGGGCGGCGGGGGTGTGCGTGGTGCCCCTGAGCTCGTTCGCCACCGAGGAGCAGGGGTTCCGGATGACCCTGCTCGACCCGGACGAGGCGCGGTTCCGGGAGACCCTGGAGATCCTGGCCGACGCCATCGGCCGCTACCTGGCCTCGGACCCGGCGGTCCACCCGGCGGCCCGGGCCGCGGCGGGGTA
>CAZUYO010000286.1:1377-3971 GCA_964624725.1 uncultured Thermodesulfobacteriota bacterium | reverse complement strand
CCCAGGAAGGAAGGCGGCGCGGCGTCCCCGGCGGGGCGCCGCGCTTTTTCGTGGGCGCGGGGCGAAGGGGTAGGGTACGCCGAGGCCCTGGGTTCGCTTTTCCCGTGTCCCTGTAGTAGGCTTCCGCGCCTTCCGATCTCCGCGAGGTACCCGAACCCATGAGCCAACCGTTCCGCTTCCTCCCCGAGGCCCCCGAGGGGCCCGGGGACGTGTTCGACGTCGTCCTGGTCACGGGCGACGCCTATGTGGACCACCCGGCCTTCGGCGCGGCCCTCATCGGCCGGTACCTGGAGAGCCTGGGGCTGCGGGTGGGCATCCTGGCCCAGCCCGACTGGACCCGGCCCGACGACTTCCGCCGGTTCGGCCGGCCCCGGCTCTTTTTCGGGGTGACGGCCGGGAACCTGGACTCGGCCGTGGCCCACTACACCCCGGACCGCCGCCGCCGCAAGCGGGACGCCTACTCCCCCGGCGGGCAGCCCGGCCGCCGGCCCGACCGGGCCACCGTGGTGTACGCCCAGCGGTGCAAGGAGGCCTACCCCGACGTCCCGGTGGTGCTGGGGGGGGTGGAGGCGAGCCTGCGGCGGCTCGCCCACTACGATTTCGTGGAGGACCGGGTGCGCCGGTCGGTCCTGGCCGACGCCAAGGCCGAGTTCCTGGTGTACGGCATGGCCGAGCGGGCCCTGGGGGAGCTGGCCCGGGGGCTTGCGGCCGGCCGCCCCCCGGAGGACCTCCGGGGGCTCCGGGGCATCGCCTACCGCACCCCCGAACCGCCGGAGGGCGAGGGGGCGCTCGAGCTTCCGCCCTACGAGGAGGTGGCCGAGGACCCGGACGCGTTTTTCCGGTACTTCCAGGCCCTCGACCGGGCGATGCGGCAGCCCGCGCCGCCGGTCTTGGTGCAGCGCCACGGCCCCGTGGCCGTGGTGGTGAACCCGCCGGCCGAGCCCCTTTCCCCGGAGGAGCTCGACGCCCTGTACCACCTGCCGTTCACCCGGCGGTACCCGCCCCGGTACGACGCCGAAGGGGGCGTGCCGGCCCTCGAGCCCGTGCGGTGGTCGGTGGTGACCCACCGGGGCTGCTACGGCGGGTGCTCGTTCTGCGCCCTGGCGGCCCACCAGGGCAAGGGCATCGTGAGCCGGCCGGCCCGGGGCGTGGTGGAGGAGGTGCGCCGGCTCGCCCAGGACCCGGAGTTCCGGGGCACCCTGACCGACGTGGGGGGCCCCACGGCCAACATGTACGGCACGGGTTGCACCAAGGCCGGGCCCGGCCGGTTCGCCTGCGACCGGCCGAGCTGCCTCGTGCCCGAGGTGTGCCCCCACCTGGAAACCGGCGGCCAGCCCTATCTCGACCTCCTGCGGGCCGTGCGCCGGGTGCCGGGCGTGAAGCACGTGTTCGTGGCCTCGGGGCTCCGGCACGACCTCCTCCTGCGGCCCAACCAGAGGCGGCTCTTTCGGGAGATCGTGGCCCGCCACGTGGGCGGCCAGATGAAGGTGGCCCCCGAGCACGTGGCGAACCGGGTGCTACGGCTCATGGGCAAGCCGGGCCGCCGCACCTGGAAGGAGTTCGTGGAAACCTTCGGGCGGATCCGCCGCGACCTCGACCGGCCGGTGTACGTGATCCCCTACCTCATGACGGGCCACCCGGGGTGCGACCTGACCGACGCCCTGGATCTCGCCGGGTTCGTGAGCGACCTGGGCCGGTTCGCCGAGCAGGTCCAGGATTTCACCCCGACCCCGATGACGCGGTCCACCTGCATGTACCTGACGGGCCGCGACCCCCTCACGGGCGAGGAGGTGCCGGTGCCCAAGGGGCGGGAGAAGCGGGTCCAGCGGGCCCTGGCCCAGTTCCAGAGCCCCCGGAACCGGGAGTACCTGATCCGGCATTTCGAGGCCGAGGGCCGGCCCGACGTGCTGCGAAGGCTCTACGGCCCGGGGTACCGCGACCGGGTCCGCAAGGGCTTTGACTCCCGTTCCAAACGCTGTGATACTAGGCGCCGTTCCCCGAAGCCACACCGGAAACGGAGCGAGGAGACCCCATGAACGTTGGAAAGCGGATCCGGAGGATGCGGGAGGCCCAGGATCTGAGCCTGGCCCAGGTGGCCCAGATGACCGGGTTGAGCGAGGAGTACCTCCAGAACGTGGAGGAGGGGGCCGAGGTGCCCTCCATCGGCGCCGTGCTCCGGATCTCCCGGGCCCTGGGTTCGAAGATGGGCCAGATCCTCCACGAGGCCGGCACCCGTTCCGACATCTTCAGCGTCGTGCCGGCGGGGAACGGGGCCACGGTGGACCGAGCGGTCCAGCGCACCGGCCAGGGGTACACCTACCAGAGCCTCGTGGCCCCCGACCTCAGGGGCCAGGGCATGGAGCCGTTCCTCGTGACCTTCGACCCGAAGGCGGCGAGCTCGGTGCAGCCCATGGTCCACGAGGGCGAGGAGTTCCTCTACATCCTCTCGGGCACCGTGGAGCTCCTCTACGACGGCGAGACCTACACCCTGAAGAAGGGCGACAGCCTCTACATCGATTCGTCCCGGCCCCACGCCCTGCGGGGCATCGGGAAGACCCCGCCCCAGGCCCTGGCGGTCATTTTCAGCCGGGACT
>CAZUYO010000286.1:0-1277 GCA_964624725.1 uncultured Thermodesulfobacteriota bacterium | reverse complement strand
CTCAAGAAGTCGGGCCCGTCGGCCGATCCGGTACCGGCCCCGTTGCCGCTCCGGAGAGCCCATGGACCACACCCCCCGCCGGATCCTGTTGCGCGTTCTCCTCTCCTTGGCCGTCGCGGTCGCCCTGGCCGAGGCCGCGGAGGAGACCCTCAAGTTCGCGTTTCCCCACATCCCCCACCTGTGGGCGTACCTCCTGCACCTCGGGTTCATCGCCGGGGCCGCCGCCGTGCTCGTGGCCCGGGGGCCGCTGCGGCTTCTTCGCGAGGCCCTGGCCCGGCGGGAGGAGGCCGAGGCCCGGTACCGGACCCTGTTCGAGGAGTCGCCGGTGCCCTGCTGCCTCACCCGGCGGGAAGGCGACGCCCCGGTGGTGGCCGACGCGAACCGGGCGTTCTGCGAGGCGGTGGGGCTGCCGAAGGACCGGATCGCCGGCCGGCCGCTGGCCGAGTTCTACGACGAGGAGTCCCGGCGGGCCCTCCTGGAGGGCGGCGGCTACGCCCGGGCGCTGGAGGGCCGGTTCCGGGAGGAGCTGCGCACCCTGGTCGGGGCCGACGGCCGGGAGGTGCCCACGGTGCTGCGGGCCCGGCCGGTCCGCACGGCCGAAGGGGAGGTCTGGGGCACCCTCGCGGTGTTCGTGGACCTCACCGAGCGGCTCCGGACCCGGGAGAGCCTGGCCCGGCTCCACGCGGCCGTGGAGAACGCCGGGGAGATGGTGATCGTGACCGACGCCGCCGGCCGGATCGCCTACGTGAACCCGGCCTTCGAGCGGATCACGGGGTGGACCGAGGACGAGGCCCTGGGCCGCCGTGTGGAGGAGCTCGTTCGGAGCGGCGAGCACCCGGCCGCGTTCTACGCCGAGTTCGAAGAGACCCTCCGCCGGGGCGAGACCTGGACGGGCGCCTTCGTGAACCGCCGCAAGGACGGCACCCCCTTCGAGGTGGACGCCACGGTGTCCCCGATCCGGGACGCGGAGGGACGGATCACCGGCTACGTGGGCATCCAGCGCGACATCACGCGGGAGCGGCAGATGGAGCGGGCCCTCGACCAGGCCCGGCGCCTGGAGACCCTGGGCCAGCTCGCCGGCGCCGTGGCCCACGACTTCAACAACTACCTCACCGTGATCCTGGGGCAGGCCGAGATGGCGGGGCTCCAGGGGGACCTTCCCCCGTCGGCCCGGGACCGGCTCGACCGGATCCGCGAGGCGGCCGAGGGGGCGGCCGGCCTCGCGGCGCAGCTCCTCGCGTTCGGCCGGCGGCAGAAGGCCGAGCCCCGGGTGGTGG
>CAZUYO010000285.1:0-3975 GCA_964624725.1 uncultured Thermodesulfobacteriota bacterium | reverse complement strand
CTCGTCCTCGGGCCCGTACCCGTAGTGCTCCAACACCCTGGTCATGCGTTCCACGGGGGATCCTTTCGTTTCCGGGGGCCGGGCTTCTCCGGCCGGGTCAGGGGGTAGGCCGGCCCGGGGCCAGGGTCTCGCGCACGGCCCGGGCGAGTTCCTCCCGCCGGAACGGTTTGGGGAGCACCGGCGCCGGGGCCGGGCCGGCCAGGGCCCCCAGGTGGCCCGACATGAAAAGGAGCCGCGCCTCCGGGTGAAACCCCCGGATCTCCTCGGCCAGGCGCCGGCCGTCCCCGTCGGGCAGGGCCACGTCGGCCAGCACGAGATCGATCCGGCCGAGGGCCCGGGCCCGCTCCCGCGCCTCGCGGCCGTCGCGGGCCACGACCACCCGGTAGCCCAGGCCCTCCAGGAACTCGGCGGTCACGTGCCGCACGGCCGGCTCGTCCTCCACCAGGAGAACGGTCTCGCCCGCACCACGGGCCGCGGCCCCGGCCCGTCGGTCCTGCGCGGGGTCCTCGGCCCCGGGCCGGGCCGTCGGGAGGAGCACCGTGAACCGGGCCCCCCCTTCGGGACGGTTCTCGGCCGCGATCCGGCCGCCGGCCGCCTCCACGAGGCCCCGGGCCACGGCCAGGCCGAGCCCGGTGCCCCGGTCGGGGCCCTTGGTGGTGAAGAAGGGGTCGAACACCCGCCCCAGGTGCTCCGGGGGGATGCCGGGCCCGGTGTCCTCCACCTCGATCGCCAGGTAGCGGCCGGGCCGCAACCCCGGCCGGCGGCTCCCCTCGGGCACGGTCTCCTCCCGGAACCGCACCCGCAGGGTGCCCCCCTCGGGCATGGCGTCCCGGGCGTTCAGGGCCAGGTTCAGGACCACCTGCTCCACCCGCCCGGGATCGGCCCAGAACGCCGGGGCGTCCTCCAGCCCCTCCACCTCCAGGGCCACCCCGGTGCCCAGGGCCCGGCGCACCAGCTCCTCGGCGCCGGGCCACCAGGCGGCCGGCCGCACGGACCGGGGCTCGGAGGGCGCCTCCTTGGCGAAGGCCAGAAGCCGGCCCGTGATCTCCCGGGCCCGGTCCACGGCGTGGAGGATCCCCTCCACCCGCCGCCGGGCCTCGCCCTCGGCCCCGGGACGGAGCAGCTCGGCCGCCCCCGAGATGACCATCATCAGGTTGTTGAACTCGTGGGCCACCCCGGCGGCGAGCCGGCCCACGGTCTCGTACCGGCCCGCCTCCTGGAGGTGCCGGGCGAGCCGGCGTTCGGCCGTGACGTCCTCCAGGAGCCACACGGCGTGCAGGAGCTCCCGCCGGGGGCCCTGCACCGGGAAGGCGAGGCAGCGCACGGCCCGGGCCTCGCCGGCCCGCTCCTCCTCCCAGTCGGCCCGCACGGCCTCCCCCCGCTCCAGGCGGGCCCAGGCCCCCGGCCCCGCCGCGTCGGCGGGCAGGAGGTCGGCCAGGGGCCGGCCCACCCACTCCCGGCCGTCGAACCCGAACCACCGCCGGGCGGCGGGGTTGGCGCCTTCGAGGCGCCCGTCGGCGCCGGCCACCAGCATGGGCACCGGGCTCTGCTCGAAGGCGGTGCGGTAGAGCCCCACCTCCCGGACCTTTTGGTCCAGCTTGTGGGCGAGCCGCCAGGCCCGCTCGGCCTCGAGGCCCTCCGGCGGGGGCGCGGCGGGGGCCCCGGACCCGGCCGCCTCCTCCACGGCGCGGACCACCTCGTCGGGGTCGGCCGGTTTCATCAGGTAGCAGGCGGCCCCCAGCCGCAGGCCCAGGGCCTCGTCCTCGGGCTCCACGTAGGTGGCCGTGTAGAACACGAACGCCGCCCCGGCCAGGGCCGGGTCCTCCTTGACGGCCCGGCACAGGGCGAACCCGTCCATCCGGGGCATCAGCACGTCCGAGACGATCACGTCGGGCGGCTCGGCCCGCGCCAGCTCCAGGGCCTCGGCGCCGTCGGCGGCCACCCGCACCCGGTGGCCCGCGGCCTCCAGGGTGCGGCGCAGGATCAGGCGGCCGTCCGGGTTGTCGTCAACGACCAGCACGTTCATGGCGGCCCTCCAGGATGGCGCGGATCTGATCGATCACCCCCATGGGATCGATGGGTTTTTCCAGGTACCCGTCGCAGCCCCGGGCCAACAGGCGTTCCCGGTCGCCGCTCATGGCGTAGGAGGTCACGGCGATCACGGGGAGCCCCGCCGTGCGGGGGTCGGCCCGCAGGCGCTCGAGCACCTCGGTGCCGTCCAGGTCGGGGAGCTGGATGTCCAGGAGCACCACGTCCACCCCGCCCGCCCGGGCCGCGGCCAGGCCCTCGGCCCCCGTGGCCGCGCACACCACCTCAAACCCGTGCTTCGTGAGCAGAAACTCCAGGAGCCTCGTGTTGTCCGGGTTGTCCTCCACCACCAGCGCCCGCATCCCCTTCGCCCTCCTTTCCCGCCCCCGGTGCCCAACGGGCCGGCACCTCCACCCAGAACCGGCTCCCCCGGCCGGGTTCGCTCTCGAAGCCCACGTCCCCCCCCAGCACCTCGACCGCGAGCTTCCGGGTCAGGTAGAGCCCCAGGCCGGTGCCCGGGGTGCCGACCCGCAGGGGGGAGTCCAGCCGTTCGAAGGGCCGGAACAGCCGGTCCCGGTCCCCGGGGGCGATGCCGATGCCCGTGTCGCGCACCTCCACCCGGGCCCGGCCGGCCCGGACCCCGGCCTCCACGGCCACCTCGCCCTCGGGGGTGTATTTGACCGCGTTCGCGAGGAGGTTGAGCACGCACTGGCCGAGCCGGCGCCGGTCGGTCTCGACCTCGGTGGGCCCCTCCCCCACCCGGACCGAGAGCCGAAGCCCCTTGGCCTCGGCCTCGGCCCGCACCGTCTCCACGCACTCGGCCACCAGCTCGGCCAGGTCGAACCGGGTGGGGTACGCCGCCACCCGGCCCGACTCGATCTTCGAGATGTCGATCACGTCGTTGATCAGGGCGAGCAGGAGCTTCCCCGCCCGGTAGATCCGGCCGAGCTGGTCGCGCTGGTCGTCGGTCAGGGGCCCGGCCAGTTCCTGGAGCATGACCCCCGCGAACCCGATGATCGAGTTCAGGGGGGTGCGCAGTTCGTGGCTCATCGAGGCGATGAAGAGCGATTTCAGGCGATCCAGTTCCCGGAGGCGCTCGTTGGCCGCCACGAGCTCGGCCGTGCGCTCGGCCACGGCCCGCTCCAGGTGCTCGGCCTCGTGGCGCAGGCGCTGGTAGAGTTCGGCGTTCTCCAACGACAGGGCGCCCGTTCCGGCCAGGGCCTCCAGGAACCCCCGCACGGCCTCGGGGTCGCGCTCCGGACCGAACCCCGCGCAGAGCACCCCCAGCACCCGGCCCCGAGCGACCAGGGGCACCGCGGCCACCCCGCCGATCCCCGCCCGGCGGCAGTCGGCCCGGGTGCACCGGGGGTCGGCGGCCACGTCGGCCGCCACCTGGGCCCGGCCCGTGGCGGCGGCCCGGCCGCACAGGCACTCGCCCCAGGCCGGGGTGTGGTCCAGGGGTTCGGCCCGGGGCGCCCGCTGGGCCAGGAGCCGGAGGCCCTCCCCCTCGACCGCGAACACGGCGGCCCGGGCCGGCTCCAGGCGGGCCAGGGCCTCGTCGAGCAGCACCCCGGCCACCTCGGCCGGGTCCAGGGTGGCCGCCGCCCGGCGGGCCATGGCGTGCAGGGCCTCCTGCTCGGCCCGGGCCTGCTCCAGGGCCTCGGTGCGCGCCGCCACCCGGGCCCGCAGGCTCCGGTTCCACAGGGCCACCCCCGCGAGGCCCAGGGCCAGGGCGGCGGCCCCGGCCGAGAGGGCCCAGACGACCGACCGGGGCACCCCGGGCCCCTCCACCTCGGGGTGGACCCACCGGCCGAGGATCTCCCGCCGGTCCTCCTCGGGGATGGCCGCGAGGGCCCGGGCCACGAGGGCCGCCAGCACGGGATCGCCCTCGGCCGCGGCGAACCGGAGCCCGTAAGCCGGCCCGGCCCGACCCGCCACCCGCAGGGG
>CAZUYO010000284.1:0-3990 GCA_964624725.1 uncultured Thermodesulfobacteriota bacterium | reverse complement strand
GGCCCTGGACCCGGCCTGGGACGCCCTGGACCGGGCCGACGAGGTGGGCACCCAGCGGGTCCTCACCGCGGCCGTGGCCCGGGCTGGGCGGGCCGTGGCCCAGGCCCAGGCCGCCTGGGAGGCGGCAGACGGGTTCCGGGCCCGGGCCGCCGAGGCGGCCGCCCGGGCCCGGGGCCTCGGCCCCGGCGCCTGGGAGGGGGAGGCCGAGCCCCTGGCCCCCGACGAGATCGAGGCCGCGGCCGACGCCCTTCCCGCACTCCTCGAGCGGTGGCGCGAGGCCGGGGAGGCCCGCGACCGGGCCGTTCGCCGCCGGGAGCGGGCCCTCGCGGCCTTCCTGGAGTTTCTGCGCACCGAGGCGGTGCGCCTGGCGGGCCGGCTCCACCTCGCGGCCGAGGACGCCGAGCGGGCGCTGGCGACCCACGCCGGCGTGGAGCGGTACTGGGGCCTCCACGCCCCGGCCGTGGAGGACCTGCGACGAAGCGCCCTGGCCGAGAAGGAGCGGCTCGAGGCCGAGAAGACCGAGGTGGCCGGCCGGTGCGCGGCGTTCGCCCGGCGGATCGCCGAGGAGATCCGGTCGATCCAGCGCTACTCCACGGTGCGGTTCGCCGGCGGGGGCACCCGGCGGCTCCTCCAGGTGGACCTGGCCCTCCGGGACGAGGCCGCGGCCGAGGCCGAGATGCGCGGCTTCGTCCAGCGGTTCGTGGAGGCCTACGCCCAGGCCCCCGAGGCCGACCGGGCCTCCCTGGCCGTGCGCAGCGTGACCGGGTTCGAACTCCTGCGGGTGGTGGCCCGGCTCGACCGGGCCCGGGTGCGGATCTACAAGCCCAAGACCCCGGGGGCCCCGGCCCGGTACTCCGACTGGGAGGAGGTGCGGGCCTGGAGCGGGGGCGAGAAGCAGGTGGCCTGCTACCTCCTGTTTGTGGCCACCCTGACCTACGCCACCTACCGGGCGGCCGGCCGGGAGGACGCCACCAAGGTGCTCCTGCTCGACAACCCGGTGGGCGAGGCCAGTTCGGCCCACCTGCTGCGGGTCATGGTGGAACTCGCCCGGGAGAACGCGATCCAGCTCATCGTGCTCACGGCCCACCAGGACCCGGGCATCTGGAAGTATTTCCGAAACCTGGTGAGCCTGGTGCCCGTGCCGACCTCCCGGCGGACCTACGTGCAGCTCGACCGCGACACCATGGAGGCGTTCCGGGCCCACTTCGCCGTGGAGGAGGCAACGCTGCTGGCGGCGCCGAACCGGGACTGGGCCGAGGACTTCGCGCCCGAGGAGGGGGAGGCGGGTGAGGCCTGAGGATCTCGCGGCCGCGGCCGAGGGGTTCCTGCGCGAGGTGGCCCGCCGGGGCCGGCGCACCTTCGCCACCGACGATCTCGAGGCCCGGGTGCGCCAGATCCTGGGCCCCGAGGGGTACCTGGAGGCCGGGGAGTACGGGGCCCTGGCCCGGTGGGTGGCCGGACGGGTGGAGGCGGGGGACCTCTCGCCGATCCGGACCCGGGGCCGAAACGGCCGCCGGCCTCCCCTGTTTCGGGCGTATCGGCTCACGGCCCTCCCCGGGGCGCGACCGGAGTCCCTGCCGCCCCTCCACCCCCGGATCGACCCCGCGGGCGCCCGGCGCCTGGGCCCGGGGCTTCGGGCCGCGGTGGAGGCGGTGTCGGCCTACCTCTTCGCCCACCCCGACCCGGCCGCCCGGCCCCGGGCGCCCCGCAACGAGCGGAGCCTCGAGATCTTCGGCGACGAGAAGTTCCTGGAGCGCCGGCCGGGGTTTCTGCGGACCCTGGGGCTCGACCTGGCGGACGTCCACGCCCTGGACGTGCGCGAGCCCTTCTTCCACCGGCGGTTCGGGGAGGGGCCGGCGGCGCTCGCCGTGGAGAACCTCTCGGCGTTCTGGTCGGTCTGCCGGGTGGTGGAGGAGGGCCGCTGGGCCTGGGGCGAGGCGCCGGGCCTCGTCGTCTACGGCGAGGGGAAGAAGATCCTCCGGTCCATCGAGTTTTTGGAGGCGTTTCCGGAGATCGGGCGGGTGGGGTACTTCGGCGACCTCGACCCCGAGGGGGTCCGGATCCTCGCGGCGTTGCGGACCCGGGAGCCCCGGTGCCGGCCCGAGGAACGCCTCTACCGGGCCCTCCTCGGGCAACGGCATCTGGCGAGGCCCCTCAAGGAACGGCCGGCGGCGGCCGATCCGCAGGGGGCGTTCGCGGGGTGCGGCGATCTGGCCGACCGGGTGGCCGAACTCTTCGCCGCGGGCCTGTGGCTCCCCCAGGAGGCGCTGGGCTACGAGGTCCTGCGGGCGGGGCCGGAGGGGGGCTAGGCGGCTTGGCGGCTGGGCGGCTGGGCGGCCGGGTGGTCCCTCGGGGCCCCCAGAACACGCGTGGGTGACGGCCGGATCGGGCCCCGGGTGTGGGAGCGGCGTCCACGCCGCGATCCGGGCCGAAGGCCCGCGTATCGGTGGCCGGATTTCGGCGGGGAAAATCGGGAAGGGCGGAACGATCGATCGCCCCGAGGAGACGCCCAGCGGCCAAACGATTCACGACTTCACGATTCACGGCGGCTGTGCCGCCTTGCCCTCATCGGTCCTCCGGGTCCCGGGGGCGGGAGATCTCCAGGTCCCAGTAGAGCCGCCCCTTGGGGTCGGCCACGATCCGGGCGCGGGACCGCACCAGGTTCTCGGCCTCGTCCGGGTGTTCCCGGAGGCGTTCGGCCTCGTCGGAGTCCACCGGCACCCAGTAGTTCCACTCCTCCGGCGCGCCCGGACCCGAGGGCACCTCGACCCGGAGCCGCAAGAAGGGCTGGCCGCACTCGCAGCACCGGCAGATCCAGAAGGTGCGGCGGCCCGGCGTACGGCCCCGGGCCAGCACCTCGAGCACGGTGCCCGGCGACTCGGGGGGCTCCTGCTGCCGCAGGAGCTGGCAGGGGCACGAGCGGTCGGCTTCGGTCATGGGTGGCTCCCGGGGAATGGGCGGTTCCTGAGGCCCCCTGGGCCCTGCCGGGCGCGTGCCAGGACGGAGAAGGGAGATCCCGATCGCGACCCGGGCCGGAACCCCGCAAAGTGGGGGCCGCTGCGGCCTCCGGGCCGCTCCCACGGGTTGGGACCGGCGAACCTGCTAGGATCCAACGGGGGTTGCGCCGCCGAGCCGCCCAGCCGCCGGGCCGCCTAGCGAGGGCTCACACGGAGTCAGTCAACGGCCCTTCGGGCCATTTGTCAACCATGTGGTAGGGAGGTGTGGCATGAAACGGTGGATTTTGGCGGTGGCGGGGTGTGGGCTCCTGTGGGCCGGGGCGGCCGGGGCGTTCGAGGTAGGGGCCCGGGTGGCCTACTGGATTCCCCAGCTTTCCGGAGATGTGCGGCTCGACGATGGGGTCAAGGGGGACACGGTGGACTTCACCGACGACCTGGGGGTCGACAACGAGAACTTCTTCTTCGGCGACGCCTGGCTCTGGATCGGGGACCATCACCTGATCCTCTCGGCGACCCGGGTGGACTACTCGGGGTCGGAAACCCTCTCGAGTCCCATCACCTTCGGCGGCAAGTCCTTCTCCAACCGTACCGACACCTCCCTCGAGTACACCCAGCTCGATCTCGCCTACCGATACGATCTGATCGATCTCGAGAACGTTCTGGCCGGGTTCTCCCTGGGGCCCCAGCTCCAGGTGAAGTACCTCGACGGCGAGGTGCGGATGGAGGCGGCCGGCAAGGAGGAATCCCAGTCGTTCCAGATCCCGATCCCCATGGTGGGCCTCGGCGGGCACCTGGGGATCCTGGCCGACCTCTTGGAGGTGCGGGCCCAGGCCGTGGGCATGGCCTACCGGGGGAACCGGATCGTCGAGGCCTCGGGCGAGGTCTCGTACAACCCGCTTCCGTTCATCGAACTCGTGGCGGGGTACCGGTACTTCCAGATCGACGTGGAAACCGACGACCTCACCCTCGACTACGCCCAGACCGGGCCCTACGTGGGCGTGGGGGCCAAGTTCTGATCGGTGGAAGCCCCCGT
>CAZUYO010000283.1:0-4000 GCA_964624725.1 uncultured Thermodesulfobacteriota bacterium | reverse complement strand
TAGCTTTCGAGCCTTCCAGCGGAAGAACCCCGTGTCCCTCTACTTTTGGATCAAAGACCTCCTCTCCCGCCCGGCCCTGGGGCTGGGCTCCAAGCTCCTCCTGGCGCCCCTGGCCGTTGCCGGGTGGCTGTACGCCCAGGTGCAGGCGGCCCGGCGCTGGGGGTACCGCCGGGGGCTGCTGCCCTCTTCGGACCCCGGCGTTCCCGTCGTGTCGGTCGGCAACGTGGCGGTGGGGGGCACCGGCAAGACCCCCTGCGTGGAGTGGGTGTGCCGGTGGTTCCTGGACCGCGGGATCCGGCCCGCGGTCCTGAGCCGCGGGTACGGGGGCGAGGCCGAGGGGCCGGTGACCGTGGTGTCCGACGGCCGGGGCCGGGTGGCCGGTTGGCGAGAGGCGGGGGACGAGCCGGTGCTCCTGGCCCGGCGGCTCCCGGGGGTGCCCGTGGTCGTGGGGCCCGACCGGCGGCTCACGGCCCGAACGGCCGTGGAACTGGGGGCCCGGGTGCTCGTGCTGGACGACGGCTTCCAGCACCTGCGGCTCCGGCGCCACCTCGACATCGTCACCGTGGACGTGCAGAACCCCTTCGGGAACGGCTGGTGCCTGCCCCGGGGCCTCCTGCGGGAGCCGCCCCGGGCCCTGGCCGACGCCGACGTGGTGCTCCTGACCCGCACCAAGGGGGTGCCCCCGGATCGGATCGAGCGGGCCCGGGCCCTCGTGTCCCGCTACGCCCCCGAGGCCCCGGTGCTCGCCACGTCCCACGAGCCGGCTTCCTGGGTGCCCCTTGGCGGCGGCGCCCCCCTCCCCCTCGAGGCCCTCCGGGGAAAGAAGGTGCTCGCCTTCGCCGGCATCGGGAAACCCGAGGCCTTCTTCCGGGACCTGGAGGCCCTGGGGCTTCGGGTGGTGGAGGCCGTGCCGTTCCCCGACCACCACCCCTACGCCCCCGACGACAAAGCCCAGCTCGCCCGCTGGGCCGGGCTCGTGAACGCCGAGGCCCTGGTGACCACCGAAAAGGACGGGGTGCGGCTCGAGGGGCCGGTGCCCTGCGACGCGCCCACGGTGGCCCTGGCCATCGAGCTGGGGGTGGGCGACCCGGGCCCGCTGGTCGCGGAACTCGAACGGATCGCGGCCGCGGCGGGGGATCCCCCCGGGGCATGAGGGCGAGGTGGGGAGCCGGATCTTGCGGCCGCCGACCGGCCGGGGCATCATGGGGCCTCGTTTCGTTTCCGACCCCGGCCGAAGGAGGTGGGCATGACCGCGAAACTCGCGCTCCCCGAACCCGTGCTCGAGGCGATCGCCGCCGAGGACCTCGACGCCCTGCGCACGGCCCTGGAAGGGTCCCCCCTGGCCCAGGCCCTGGGCATCGCCTACGAGAGCCTGGAGCCCGGCCGGGCCCGGGCCCGGCTGCCGGCGGGGGATCTGCTTCCCAACTTCCTCGGGTTCGCCCACACCGGAGCCCTGTTCGCCCTGGCCGAGCAGGTCATGGCGGCCGCGGCCAACACCCTGGGGTTCGTGGGGCTCCCCCTGAACTGCGAGATCCACTTCGTGAAGGGCGCCGATCCGTCCCAGGACACCGTAGCCTCGGCGCACGTGGTGGACACCCAGGGCCGGATCGCCCGGGTGGTGGTGGAGGTGAAGCAGGGCGACGCCGAGATCCTCCGGGTCACCGAGATGGTGTTCCTGCGCACGCCCCAGGCATGACGACCCCGATCCCGCTTCCCGGCGACGTGGGGCGGGCCGCCGCGGCCCGGGCCGGCCTCCTGGTGGAGCTTCGGCGGGCCCTCCACCGCATCCCGGAGCCCGGGTACCGGGAGGAGAGGACCACAGGGTTCGTCGAGGCGTTCCTGCGGGACCGGGGCCTTTCGTTCGAGCGGTTCCCCGGGGGCACCGGGGGCGTGGCGGTGTGGGGCGAGGGGGCCCGGGCCGTGCTCCTGCGGGCCGATCTCGACGCCCTTCGGATCGACGAGGCCACGGGGCTTTCCTTCGCCTCGGAGCACCCGGGCCTCATGCACGCCTGCGGCCACGACGCCCACGCGGCCATGCTGCTTGCCGCGGCCGACTGCCTCGCCTCGGGCGAGGTGGAGCTCCCGGGCCGGGCGGTGCTCGTGTTCCAGCCCGCGGAGGAGGGGGGCGGCGGGGGCCGCCGGATGCTCGAGGATGGGCTCCTGGAGCGCCACCCCGTGGACGGGGCCCTGGCCCTCCACGTCTGGCCCGGGCTCCCCACGGGCACGGTCGGGGTCTCCCCCGGGCCCGTGATGGCCAGCATGGACCGGATCCGGCTCGTGTTCCGGGGCCGGGGCGGCCACGGGGCCCTGCCCCACCTCACCGTGGACCCGGTGGTCATGGCGGCCGAGGCCGTGCTCGGCCTCCAGACCCTGGTGAGCCGGGGCATCGACCCCTTGGAACCGGCCGTGCTCACCGTGGGGGCGATCCGGGCCGGCACGGCCGAGAACATCGTGCCCGACGAGGCGGAACTCCTGGCCACCGTGCGGGCCTTCGACCCGGCCGTGCGGGAGAAGCTCCTCGCCGGCGTGGAGCGGGTCGGCCGGGGCGTGGCCGCGGCCCACGGCGGCGGGTTCGAGATGGAACGGGGCGAGGGCTATCCGGTCACCCGCAACGACCCGGCCGCCACCGGGCGGGTCCGGGAGGCCCTGGCGGCGCTTCTGGGCGAGGAGGCCGTGCGGCCGGCCCAGCGCACCATGGGGGCCGAGGACATGGGGTTCGTGCTGGAGCGGGTCCCCGGGTGCTACCTCCAGCTCGGGGCCGCGGCCGATCCCTCCCGGGCCGAGCCCCTCCACAGCCCCCGGTTCGACCTGGACGAGGGCTGCCTGCCCGTGGGGACGGCGGCGCTGCTCGCGGCCGCCCGGGCGCTGCTGGAGCCGTGCGCCCCGGAGAACCCCTCCGGGTGACCCGAGACCGTAGACCGTAGACCGTAGACCGCAGACTGTGGACCGCAGTCTTCCGAGGAGTGCCATGACCGACGTGGGCATCATCGGCGCAAGCGGGTACACCGGGGCCGAGCTCGTGCGGCTCCTGTGTCGCCACCCCGAGGTCCGGATCACCGCGATCACGTCGCGCAAGTATGCGGGCCGGCCCCTGGGGGACTGCTTCCCCAGCCTGGGCCACCTGGACCTCACCTTCGTCTCCCACGAGGAGCCGGGCCTGTTCGACCGGGCCGAGGTGTTCTTCACGGCCCTGCCCCACAAGGCCAGCATGCCGGTGGTCAAGGCCCTCCTCGAGGCCGGCCGGAAGGTCATCGACCTCTCGGCCGACTTCCGGTTCGCCGACCCCACCCTGTACGAGGCCCACTACGGCCCCCACGCCTGCCCCGATCTCCTGGCCGAGGCCGTGTACGGGCTCACCGAGGTCCACGGCGCGGCCGTGGAGCGGGCCCGGCTCGTGGGCAATCCCGGGTGCTACCCCACCAGCGTGCTCCTGCCCCTGGTGCCGCTCCTGCTCGAGCGGGTGATCCGGCCCGAGGGCATCGTGGCCGACTCCAAGTCGGGGGTGAGCGGGGCGGGCCGCGAGCCGAGCCAGGGGAGCCTCTTTTGCGAGGTGAACGAGGGGTTCAAGGCCTACAAGGTGGCCTCCCACCGCCACGAGCCCGAGATCCGAAAGGAGCTCGAGCTCGCGGCCGGGTGCGAGGTGCCGGTGGTGTTCACCCCCCACCTCGTGCCGATGGACCGGGGGATCCTGTCGACCATCTACGCCCTGCCGGCCGACGGGGCCGACGCGGCCCGGGTCCGGGAGGTGTGGCGGGCGTTCTACCGGGGGGCGCCGTTCGTGCGGGTCCTGGACGAGGGCCGGTGGCCCAGCACGGCGGACGTGCGGGGCACGAACGCCTGCGCCATGGCCGTGGCCGACCACGGCGCGGGGCGGCTCGTGATCGTGAGCGTGATCGACAACCTGGTGAAGGGGGCGAGCGGCCAGGCCGTGCAGAACCTAAACCGCATGATGGGGTGGGACGAGACCCTGGGGCTGCCCCAGGAGGCGCTGTTCCCGTAA
>CAZUYO010000282.1:0-4007 GCA_964624725.1 uncultured Thermodesulfobacteriota bacterium | reverse complement strand
GCGGTCGACCCGAAGCGCTTCCCTTTCGCCGCCGGAGCCATCGCGTCCGAGCGGACTCGAGACGAAGGAAGTCAGCGCGCTTCCTGTCCTCTGTCTTTTGTCCTCTGTCCTCCGATTCCCGCCACGCATTGCCCGTAGCTGATGGCGCCGTCGTTGGGGGGGAGGAGCCGGGGCCACCGGGGTTCCAGGCCGCGGGCGGAGAGCTCGGCGCACAGGGCGTCGAGGAAGATCGCGTTCTGGAGGCACCCCCCGGCCAGGTAGGCGCGGCCGCTCGGGGACCCCACGGCCTGCGCCGCCCGGGCGAACAGCCGGGCCAGGGCCCGGTGAAACCCCAGGGCCAGCCGCCGCCGGTCGGCGCCCGCCAGGGCCCGCTCGGCCAGGGCCACCACGAACGGTGCCGGGTCCAGGATCCACGCGCCCCCTTCCTCCCGAAGCACCCCCTCGGGCAACGCCTCCTCCCGGTCGGCCCGGGCCGCGAGCGCCTCGAGCTCCATGGGCGCCTGGGCCGAGTAGCGCATGGGGCCCCGAAACCCGAGGATCGCGGCGGCCGCGTCGAAGAGCCGGCCGCACGACGAGGTGAGGGGGGCGTTCACCCCCTGCTCCATCATCCGGTCGAGGCCGGCCCGGACCCCGGGGGCGACCCCGCCGAAGCACCCCAGCTCGAGCCCCTGCCAGGCCGGCCCCAGGGCGGCGCGCAGATGGCTCGCCGCCATCCGCCAGGGCTCCTTCGCCGCCCGATCCCCGCCGGGCTGGGGCACCGGCCGGAGGTGGCCGACCCGCCGGAACGCCCCGGGCCGGCCCAGGAGCACCTCCCCGCCCCAGATCGTGCCGTCGGGCCCGAGCCCCAGGCCGTCCAGGGCCAGCACCACCGCCTCCTCGTCCACGGCCCCGTGCTCGGCCATCACCGCGGCGGCGTGGGCCTCGTGGTGCTGCACGGCCAGCACCTCCACGCCCCGGGCGGCCCACTCCTCGGCGTACCGGCTCGAGCGGTAGGCCGGGTGGAGGTCGCGCACCACGAGGTCGGGCTCGACCCGCAGGATCTCCAGAAGGTGCTCCACCGTCCGGCGGAAGTGGGCCTCCACCTCGGGGTTCTTGAGGTCCCCCAGGTGGGGGCTGGGGTAGGCGTACTCGCCCCGGACCACGCACACGGTGTTGGCGAGTTCGGCCCCGAGCCCCAGGACCACCCGGCCGTCGGGGTTCGGCAGCGGCACCGGGGCCGGGGCGTGGCCCCGGGCCCGGCGGAGGATCACGGGGCCGCGGGGCGTCGCCTTCACCACGCTGTCGTCCACCCGGTGGAGGATCGGCCGGTCGTGGACCAGGAACGCGTCGGCCACGCCCGAGAGCCGGGCCCGGGCCTCGCCCCAGGTGGCCAGGATCGGCTCGTCGCTCCGGTTCCCGCTGGTCATCACCAGCGCCCGGAACCCGCCCCGGGCGAAGAGGAGGTGGTGGAGCGGGGTGTAGGGCAGGAACACCCCGAGCCGGTCCTGGCCCGGGGCCACCGACGGGGCCACCCCGGCGTCGGCCCGGGCCGGAAGGAGCAGGATCGGGGCCTCGGGCCCGGCGAGGAGCGCCTCGGCCGCCGGGTCGGTCTCGACGAGGCGGCGCACCTCCCCGAGGTCGGCCGCCATGAGGGCGAAGGGCTTGGCCGGCCGATGCTTTCTTCGCCGCAGTTCGGCCACGGCCCCCTCGTCGAAGGGGTCGCAGGCCAGGTGGAACCCCCCGAGCCCCAGGAGCGCCAGGATCCCTCCCCGGGCCAGCACCTCGACGGCGCCGGCCAGGGGGTCCCCCGGCACCGCCCGCCCCTCGGCGTCCCGGAGTTCGAGCCGGGGCCCGCAGGCGGGGCAGGCGTTGGGCTGGGCGTGGAACCGGCGGGACTCCGGGTCGTCGTACTCCGCCCGGCAGGCCGGGCACATCCGGAACCCCGCCATGGACGTGCGGGCCCGGTCGTAGGGGATGCCCGCGATGATCGTGTACCGGGGGCCGCAGTCGGTGCAGTTCAGGAAGGGGTAGCCGAACCGGCGGTCTCCGGGATCCCGGAGTTCCCGCAAACAGGCCGGACAGGTGGCGATGTCGGGGGGGATGACGGCCGCGGCCACCGGGTCCTCCCGGCTCGCCCGGATCCGGAACCCCTCCTCCGGGGTCGCGGGCCGGGGCTCCTCGTGGCACGAGAGGATCCGGGCCATGGGCGGGGGGTGGTGTAGCAGGGTGTCGCGGAAGGCCTCGACCCGTTCCGGCGCGCCCTGGACCTCGATCTCGACGCCCCGGGTCGTGTTCTCCACGTGGCCCGCAAGGCCGAGTTGCCGGGCCGTGCGGGCCACGAAGGGCCGGAACCCCACCCCTTGCACGATGCCCTGCACCCGGAAAAAACGGCGAACGGTCGGCACGGTCGATGTCATACGCGGCTGGAAAGCTGGAAAGCTGGGAGGCGGGCCGGTTTGCGTTCCCCAACGAAAAGGCCGGGATCCCGCGGGACCCCGGCCTTTCGGGTTACGCTCGGTGGCGGCGGGCCTTAGGCCTCGTCCTCCGGCACCGGGGCGTCCACGGGGCAGACCTCGGCGCAGGTGCCGCAGTCCACGCACACGTCCGGGTCGATGACGTATTTGTCCTCGCCCTCGCTGATCGCCTCGACCGGGCACTCATCCACGCAGTCGCCGCACTTCTCGCACTTGTCGGTGATCACGTACGCCATGTTCCGTCCTCCTTCGGTTTGGTTTCTGGGCCCCCGGGGCCCGGACACGCGCCGCAGGATGGCTCACCGCTCCGGCGCGTGTCAAGCCCCTTGTCCGTCCTCGGCCGCGGGTTCGGATTTCTTGCGGCGCTGGTCGTGGCGGAGCATCTCCTCGGTGCGGGCCCGGGCCTCCTCCTCCCGCTCGGCCAGGGCCTTCTTGGCCTCGAGGAATCGCTGAAACGCCGCCGTGGCCCGCTGGAAGAGCTCCGGGTCCCGTTCCTGCACGGTGTACAGGCGGTTCGTATCGAAGAGCCGGTCCTCGCCCGGGTACTCGGAAAAGAGGGTCTTGAACAGGTCGCGCACCGCCGGTTCGTCCTCGGGCACCTGGTCCAGCAGCAGCCGGAGGTCCTCGCGCCGGGACTTGCGGGCCTCGGAAAGCTCGATCGCCTTCACCGCGTCGGGGCCCACGCACGAGGCGGCCGAGGGGCACCACTTGGCGCAGCCGAGATCCATGCGGTCGTTGAACACCACCTCGCCGCAGCCCTTGCAGCGCCGGCGCACCTCGTCCTTGAAGAACTCGATGGGGGTGTGGCACTTGGGGCACTCGACGTCGAAGATGGCGTCGTGGCCCCACATCTGGGTGTCTTGTCCGGGGCATTTGCTCATGGGTCACTCCTTGCGGGGATCCTCCGTTCTCTCGGTTCGGGGCCAGTATGCCCCTACCGCCGGGGCCCGGCCTTGACCCGGATCAACGAACCCCGTTTTCTCCGCCCTCGGCCACCCGCTCCAGGGCCTCGCGGTCGAGGATCTTGACGAACCGGCCCCGCACCTCGATCCAGCCCGCGTCCCGGAATTTCCGGAGCGTGCGCGACAGGGTCTCCCCCGCGGTGCCGAGCTGGCTTGCGAGCTCGGCCTTGGTGATGTCCAGGTCCCAGAACTCCCGCCCCTTCTCCCGGGCCGTGGCCAGGAACCAGCGGGCCAGCCGGGCCGGCACGTCCTTCAGGGACAGGTCGTCGATGCGGTCCACGAACTGCCGGAGGTACCGGCTCAGGGCCGCGATCATGGCCAGGCTGATCGCCGGCTCCTCCCGCAGGAGCGCGAGGAACGCCGCCTTGGGGAGCACGATCGCCCGGGTTTTCTCCAGGGCCTCGGCGAAGGCCGGGTAGCCCCCCGGCATGAACACGGCCGCCTCGGCAAAGGTCTGGCCCGGCCGCACCACGTGGAGGATGTGCTCGCGGCCGTCGGGCCCGAGCCGGTAGAGCTTCACCCGGCCCGAAAGGAGCACGAAGATCCCCTCCACGGGGTCTCCCTCCCGGAAGATCACGTCCCGCCGTTTCGC
>CAZUYO010000281.1:0-4011 GCA_964624725.1 uncultured Thermodesulfobacteriota bacterium | reverse complement strand
TAGGTTTCGCCCGTTTCCAGCGTACCACGGCGATCGGGGGATAAACCATGCGCTATGTCATCGTGGGAGCGAGCGCCGCGGGGCTCGCGGCGGCCGAGGCCGTCTGCTCGGTGGACCCCGCGGCCGAGATCACCCTCCTCACCGACGAACCCCACCCCCCTTACTGCCGGCCCCTCATCTCCTACGTGCTGGCCGGCGAGGCGCCGGAAACCCTCTACCCCCTGCCCCTTCCCTCCGACGGGCGGATCCGCATCCGGACCGGAGAACGGGCCGTCGGCCTCGACCCGGTGGAGCAGACCGTGCGCCTCGCTTCCGGAGAAAGCCTGGCCTATGACCGACTCCTCCTCGCCACCGGCGCCGCCTCGAAGCCGCTGGGGATCCCCGGGGAGGACGCCCCGAACGTCTTCGGGTTCCGCACCCGGGCCGACGCCGAGGCGATCGACCGCGAGGTCGCCGGGGGCGCCCGGCGGGCCGCGGTTCTCGGGGGAGGGCTCGTGGGGGTGAAGGCGGCCCACGCGCTCGCCCGCCGGGGCCTGGAGGTGACGTTGTGCATCGGTTCCGGGGCCCCCCTGTCCCAGGTGGTGAACCCGGAGGCCGGGCGGCGGGTGGCCGAGGCCCTCGAGGCCGAGGGGATCCGGGTCCGCACCGGGCTCCGGCCGGCCGAGATCGTGCGGGAGGACGGCCGGGCCACCGCGGTGGGGTTCGAGGGCGGTGAGGCGCTGCCCTGCGACCTCGTGGTCCGGGGAAAGGGGGTGGAGCCCCGGGGGGAACTCCTGGGGGCCGCTGGCGTGGACGCCCGGCAAGGCATCCCGGTGGACGAGGGGCTTCGCACCCCCCTTCCGAACGTCTGGGCCGCCGGCGACGCGATCCGGGCGTACGACGTGGCCTGGGGCGAACCCCGGCTCAACGCGATCTGGCCCGCCGCCGTGGAGCAGGGCGCGGCGGCCGGCCGAAGCATGGCCGGGTGTGACGAGGCCTACCCCGGGAGCCTCGCCCGGAACTCGGTGAAGATCGGCCCCTGGCACCTGGTGAGCGCCGGCATCACCCGGCCGCCCGAGGGCCCCTTCGAGGTGCGGGAGGCCGAGGACCCGAAGGGGGGGTACCGACGGGTGGTGCTCCGGGACGGGCGGCTCGTGGGGTTCGTGGCCTGGGGCCCCGACGGGTCGGCCCCGCCGAGCCGGGCCGGCATCGTGATCGCGGCCATCCGGCGGGGCGCCTCCCTGGCGGAGCTCCCCTTCGACCCCCTTTTCGACCGCATCGGGTGGGGCGGGTTCGCGTTCCCCCTTGCCCCTCCGCCGTTTCCATCCATCCACGGGAGGTAGCGAGCATGAAGACCGTCGTGGTCCATCCCGACCGGTGCGTGGGCTGCATGCAGTGCCAGACGGCCTGCGCCGTGGCCCACTCCCGAACCCAAACCCTCTACGGCGCCGTGTTCGAGACGCCGAGACCCGCGCCGCGGATCCACGTGGGCCCCGGCCCCGGCACCCTGGCCTTCCCCAACAAGTGCCGCCACTGCGATCCGGCCCCCTGCGTGCAGGCCTGCATGCCGGCGGCGCTGCGGCGCGACGGGCCCACCGGGGCCGTGGTGGTGGACCCCTCCCGGTGCATCAACTGCGGCATGTGCGCCATGGCCTGCCCGTTCGGGGTCGTCCGGTACCGGGAGGACCACCGCGTGCCCGGCCGCACCGTGGCCGTCAAATGCGACAACTGTGTGGAGCGCCAGAAGCAGGGCCTCGTCCCGGCCTGCGTCGAGACCTGCCTCGTGGGGGCCCTGGAGTTCGGTGACCCCAACGAGATCCTGCGCGCCGAGTCCCGCCGGCTCGCCCGGGAGGTGAGCCTGGGGCTCCGGGCGGCGGCCGAGGCCCCGCCGCGGCGGCCCCCCGCCGTGGAACTGTGGCGCACCCTGGGCGAGGCCGCCGAGGCCGGAGGGCCGGGGGCCTGAGGCCCGCCCCTCTCTGTTTGCTCGAACCCCCGTTCCCACCGCCAGGAGGGAGAACCGATGGCCGTCAAGATCGAGGAAGTCCGAGAACTCACCGTGACCCAGGACGCCCCGGGCGTCATCGAGAAGGCCCGCCGGGAGGGCATCGAGACCGTGTGGGACCGCCACGAGGCCCAGAAGCCCCGGTGCGGGTACTGCGATCTGGGCCTGTCGTGCCGCATCTGCGCCATGGGCCCGTGCCGGATCGACCCCTTCGGCGAAGGCCCCCAGCAGGGGGTGTGCGGCGCCGACGCCGACATCATGGTGGCCCGCAACCTCGGCCGGATGATCGCGGCCGGGTCGGCCAGCCACTCCGACCACGGCCGGGACCTCGTGGAGACGCTCCTGGCCGTGGGGGAGGGCCGCGCCCCCGGCTACGCCATCGCCGACGAGGGGAAACTCCGGGCCCTGGCCGCCGAGTACGGGATCGCCACCGACGGCAAGGACGCCCCCGCGCTGGCCCGGGAGCTCGCCGAGGAGATGCTCGAGGAGTTCGGGATGAAGAAGGGCCGGCTCCAGTTCGTGAACCGGATGCCGGCCTCGCGGGTGGCCGTGTGGGAGAAGCTCGGCCTCCTCCCCCGGGGCATCGACCGGGAGGTCACCGAGATGATGCACCGCACCCACATGGGGGTGGACAACGACTACGTGAACATCCTGCTCCACGGGTTCCGCACGGCCCTGGCCGACGGCCTCGGGGGCTCCATGATCGGCACCGAGCTCTCCGACGTCCTGTTCGGGGTGCCCAAGCCCACCACCTCCCGGGCGAACCTGGGGGTGATCCGGGCCGACCAGGTGAACATCCTGCTCCACGGCCACAACCCGGTGGTGTCCGAGATGGTGGCCCGGGCGGCCGAGGACCCCGCGCTCGTGGCCCGGGCGAAGGAACTCGGGGCCCAGGGCATCAACCTGGTGGGGCTGTGCTGCACCGGGAACGAACTTCTGATGCGCCGGGGCATCCCCATGGCCGGAAACCACCTCATGACCGAGCTCGTCCTCGTCACCGGGGCCGTGGACATGATGATCGTGGACTACCAGTGCATCATGCCGGCGCTGACCCGCACGGCCGGGTGCTACCACACCAAGTTCGTGTCCACGAGCCCCAAGGCCAAGTTCCCCGGGGCCGAGCACCGGGAGTTCAATCCGGAGAACGCCGAGGCCCTCGCGCGGGAGGTGGTGCGCGAGGCCGTGGAGAACTTTCGGAACCGCAAACCCGGCGCCGTGTCGATCCCGGCCGAGCCGGTGAGCCAGATGTCGGGGTTCAGCGTGGAGGCGGTGCTCGAGGCCCTGGGCGGCACCCCGAAGCCCCTCGTGGACGCGATCGCGGCCGGCAAGATCCGGGGCGCCGTGGGGGTGGTGGGCTGCAACAACCCCAAGGTCAAACACGACCAGGGCCACGTGGAGCTCACCCGCCGGCTCATCGCCAACGACATCCTGGTGCTCGACACCGGGTGCGCCGCCGTGGCCAACGCCAAGGCCGGGTTCAAGGTGCCCGAGGCGGCCGACCTGGCCGGCCCCGGCTTGCGGGAGGTGTGCAAGGCCCTGGGCATCCCGCCGGTGCTCCACGTGGGCTCGTGCGTGGACAACACCCGGATCCTCCACCTGGCCGGCGCCCTGGCGAACGCCCTCGGGGTGGACACGGCCCAACTGCCGCTCGCCGGGGCCGCCCCCGAGTGGTATTCGGAAAAGGCGGTGGCCATCGCCTTCTACGTGGTGGCGGCCGGGATCACCACGTTCCTCGGTGTGGTGCCCCCGATCCTGGGCTCCCCCAACATCGTGAAACTCGCCACCGAGGGCCTGGAGGACGTGATCGGGGCCCGGTTCGTGGTGGAGCCCGACCCGGCGAAATGCGCCGAGGCCATCACGGCCCACATCGAGGCGAAGCGAACGGGCCTCGGGATCTGATCCCGGGCGCCCCGCTCCCCGAAGCGACGGCGACGGAAACGGGCCGGAGGGGAAGATCCCTCTCCGGCCCGTTTGATGCTTCCCCCCTGAGCCCCAACCGTCCTCGCCGATGATCCTTGCAAATCGGGAAG
>CAZUYO010000280.1:0-4056 GCA_964624725.1 uncultured Thermodesulfobacteriota bacterium | reverse complement strand
AAGCGGCTTCTGTTGGTCCTGGTCGCCGGAACGGCCCTGGCCCTCGCCGGATGCGCCGGATTCCACCACGGCCCCCGGCACGGCTGCGTTATGGGGGCCGGAAAGGCCCACGCGTGCCAGTGCGGGGACGCCAACTGCGCCTGTGCCCAGGGCGATCCCTCGAAGTGCGGTTGCAAGGACAAGGCCTGCACCTGCGGATGCAAGGGCAAGGACGGGTGCAAGTGCGGCGGGGAGATGATGAAGGGCTGTTCCTGCAAAGCCGGCGGCACCTGCACCTGCAAGGGGGAGTGTCGCTGCGCCGAGCCGCAGAAGAAGTGCAACTGCAAGGTGGACGGCAAGTGCGTCTGCGGGCCGGGTTGCAAATGTGGTTGACGCTTTTTCGGCGTCGCTCGAAGAGGGCCGGCCCGCTGGGGCGGCCCTTTTTTACGGTTCGCGGGTGGCGAGGCGGTCAGATCTGGACGTCCGGGGAGAATCCCCGCCGCACGGTGTTCTCGCTTGCGCACCGGGGGTTCACGAACCGCAGGAGGTATCCCGGCCCGCCCGCCTTGGTGCCGGTGCCGCTCATGGCGAACCCCCCGAAAGGTTGGCGACCCACCATGGCGCCGGTGCAGCCACGGTTGAGGTAGAGGTTTCCCACCCGGAAGCGGCGGCGGGCCGCCGCGAGATGGGAGGGGGTGCGGGAGTACACGGACCCCGTGAGGGCGTACCGGGTGCGGCTGGCCACCTCCAAGGCTTCATCGAACGTGCGGGCCCGGTAGAGGGCCACCACCGGGCCGAACAGCTCCTCCTGCATGAGCCGGTGTGACGTGTCGTTCACTTCGAAGACGGCCGGCCCCACGTACCAGCCCTCCGGCCGGCCCGGCCCGACGTAGAGGGGGCGGGCCCCGGGGCCGGGTTCCCGGATCACGGCGGAAAGCCTTGCGTGGGCCTCGGCGTCGATGACCGGGCCGAGCCGCGCCCTGGGGTCCTCCGGCGGGCCGAGGGGGAGCGATTTGGTGGCCTCCACGAACCGCTCACGAAACGGGGCATACGCCGAGCCCACCGCGATCACCCGGGAGCACGCCGAGCACTTCTGCCCGGCGTACCCGAAGGCGGACTGGATCGCGCCCGCCACGGCGGCGTCCAGGTCGGCGCTCTCGTCCACGACGATGGCGTTTTTCCCGCCCATCTCGCAGATGACCCGCTTGACCTCGCGCTGCTCGGGGTGGGTCTTCCCCGCGATTTCCAAGATCTCCAGCCCCACGGCCATGCTGCCCGTGAAGGCGACCAGGGCCACCCGAGGGTCGGTCACGAGACGCCGGCCCACGTCTTCGCCCCTCCCGGGCAGGAACTGGACGACCTCCGGCGGGAATCCGGCCTCCAGGAGGTTCTCGAAAAACGCGTGGCCAACCCCGGACGACTGTTCCGCCGGTTTGATCAGGACGGGATTCCCCGCCACGAGGGCCGCCGCCGTCATCCCGGCCAGGATCGCCAGGGGGAAGTTCCAGGGTGCGATGATCGCAGCGGGCCCCACGCCCTCGTACCAGAGCACGTTGTCCTCCCCGGGCACCGTCCCCAGGCGGCGGGGCGACAACTCCTCCATGGCCCTGTGGGCGTAGTAGCGGCAGTGGTCCACGGCCTCCGCCACATCCGCGTCGGCCTCGCGCCACGGTTTCCCGACCTCGTGCACCTCCAGCGCGGCCAGGGAGAGGCGCCGCTCTTCCAGGCGGTCGGCAAGGCGCTCCAGGAGTCGGACGCGCTCCCCCAAGGTCCGCTCGCGCCACGAGGGCCACGCCGCGTCCGCCACCTGGATGGCCTCGTCCACCTCGTCCGGGCTGGCCAGAACAACCCGGGACGCCGTTTCCTCCGTTCGGCCCGGGCACGGATGTTCGAGAACCGGACCGTCCCGGCGCTCACGGCCGCCCACCACCACGGGGGCGACCAGGGGCAGAGCCTTCCGGGCCGCTTCCACGGCACGGCGGAACTTCCGGCGTTCCTCGCCCCGTCCAAAATCGATGAGGCCGCAGTTGTGGAACCCGGCCTCGCCCGCGGCGTCGCGGGGCGCCGGGGCGGCTTGGGGCCGGGCGAAAAGGGCCTCGGGCCGGGCCCCTTCCCGATGGGTGAGTCGCAGGAACCCCTCGTTGGAGGTGTTCTCCAGGAGCCGGCGGACCAGATAGGCCATGCCGGGGAGGAGTTCTCCCACCGGACAGTACACGCGAACCCGGTACCCGAGGTCCCGCAGGGCCGCCCGTTCGGGCTCTGCCATGCCGTAGAGGGTTTGCACCTCGACGAGGTCCCGGGGCACCCCGGCCGACTCCGCACCCACGAGGGCCCAAGCGAGGGATCGAAGGTTGTGGCTCGCAAACGCCGGAAGGAATCGGTCGGGGTTCCGGGCGAGCCGGGTGGCCAGGCGTTCGAAGTTCGCGTCCGTCTCGCCCTTGTCGGTAAACACGGGACAGGGGTAGCCCTGCTGGCGGGACCGGATGACCTCGGTTTCCCAGTACGCGCCCTTGACCAGGCGCACCGGAACCGGCAGCCCCCTCTGCCCGGCCACGCGGCCGATGCGGTCCAGGTCCTCGGAGGCGCGCCGGAGGTACCCCTGGAGGGTGATGCCCAGGTGGGGCCAGTCGCCGAGGGAGGAACGCAGAGCGGCGCGTTCGAACACCTCGAGGGCCAGATCGTGGAGGTCCCAGGACTCGAGGTCGAGGTGGATCGCCACGCCCACCTCCTTGGCACGGACGAGGAGGGGGGTCAGGCGGGCCAAAACCCGATCGGCGCCGCCCTCGGGATCGGCGGGGTCCAGGTGGGGGGCCAGGGATGAAACTTTCACGGATACGTTCACCCGGGGGAGGGGACTTCGGGCCAACAGCGGATGCTCGGGCCAGCTTCGGGCTTCCCGGGCGAGCGTTTCGATGAGGTCTCGGTAGCGGCGGGCATAGGTGTCGGCTTCGGCGTCGCTCACGGTTGCCTCGCCCAGGAGGTCGGCGGTGAACGCGAACCCCTCCCGGTGGAGCCGTCCGAGCCGGCGCACCGCGGAAGGGGCGTCGGTGCCGACGATGAACCGCCTACCCAGGCGCTCCACCCCCGCGCGGATCAGAGGCGCGGTGGCGGCCGCCAGCGCCGGGCTCCCCGCGGCCCGGACCGCGGCGCCCGGGAGGCCGGGAATGCGCGCGGCCGCCGGACCCAGGTACTCGGCCACATGGAGGGCCACCTGGTCGGCCCGTTGCAGGGCGGGGAGCACGTCCACCAGGCGAAAAAGGGACGTCTTGAGTTCCGGGTCGGCCATGGCCAGATCGAGGACACGGCCCTCCCAGTGGCGGGTATCGAACAGCGTCGGCTTATGGCCTTGGATTCGGGCCCAGAGCTGCCTGCCGAACGCCTGCACCCGCTCCTCAAGCGCCTGGTCCGCAGGGACTGGGCTGTCCGGCATGACGGCCCTCCGGGAATAAGGGATGTTCCACCGATACCACGCCATGGGTTCCCGTCAACCAGGCGGGCGGGCTTGCCAACCTCCCAGATCGGGGAACACTTGGTTCCCACGGACGGATCCCCGAAGGATGGAGGCGTGGGAATGGGAGGAACGAGGGCCTGGGCGGGGGGAATTGCGCTGGTCCTTGCCTTGGGCTGCGGGGCGGCGGGAACGTCCGAGGCCGGGCCCGAGACCGCGAACCCGGGCCCGCTCGTCCTGCGGGCCCAGACGATCGCCGCGGGGGGCGTCATGCGGGAGGTGCGGGTACCGGACGGGATGGTCCTGGAGTTTCTGGCGGGCGGAATGGACCGGCCGCGGTTTTTCGCCTTCGACCCGGCCGGGGTGCTTCTGGTGGGGTCGAAGGGGGGCACGGTGTACCGGGTCGTACCTCCGTACTCCCGCGCCGAGCCCTTGGTTCGAACCGGCGGATACCCCCACAGCGTCGCGGTGCGACCGGGCGAACTCCTCATCGCCAGGACCGAGGGGCTCTATGCCGCCCCCTACAAACCGGGCCAGGAGTCTCTGGATCCCACGACCCTGCGCCTCTTGGCGCCGCTCCCGTCGGGGCGGGGCCACTCGAGCCGCACGGTGGCCGTGGGGCCGGACGG
>CAZUYO010000279.1:0-4057 GCA_964624725.1 uncultured Thermodesulfobacteriota bacterium | reverse complement strand
CCCCCGCCCCTTCCCGAAACCCCACGGCACGGCCCGAGGTCAGCACCTCGGGGGCCAACCGTTCCCGCAGGTCGGGTTCCGCCACCACCAGGCAGGGGCTCGCGTCCTCGAACCGGTGGCGGGTCTCCTCCGGGGCGAGCCGCGCGTTCCAGGGGTTGAACACGGCCCCGATCCGGCTTGCGCCGAGGAAGAGGAAAACCACGTGGGGATGGTTCCGGTGGAACGAGGCCACCCGGTCCCCCGGCCCCACGCCCCGGGACCGGAGCCACCGGGCGGTTTCCTCCACCTCGGCCTCGAGGCCCGCCCAGGTCCAGACCCTCTCGCCGAACCGCAGGGCCTCCCCCCGGGGCCGCCGGGCCGCCCAGGTGGCGACCCACCGGTCCGGCGCCATGGCCCGGGCCAGGGCCCTCGCGCCCCGGGTCATCCGGGCACCTCCACGAGTTCCAGGAGCCGGCCGCTCACCGGGTCCGCGAGAAACGCGATCGGGCCGTGGAGTCCCGGGCGGGGGAAGCCGTCGAGCACCCCGAAACCCGAGGCTTGGAACCGCGCCAACGCATCCCCGAGGTTCGGGACCCGAACGGCCAGGTGGTGGAGCCCGGGGCACGGCCGGGTCACCCGGGGGTCGAGGCCGGGCACGTCCCCCCGGAACGAAAGCACCTCCACCGTTCCCCCGAGATACACCCGGGCCCGGAGCCCCACCTCGGGGATCTCTCGCGGCTCGTAGGGGCCCAGCAGGCGGCCGAAGGCCTGGGCCGCGACCTCCAGGTCGGCCACCACGAACCCCACGTGGTCGAACCGGGCGGGGGCCAAAGCCCCCGCCCGGGTTCCGTGGCCTCCCCGGCTCAGAGCGGGGTCTCCACCAGCTTGCCGCCCCGGATGCCGAGCCATCCGCTGATCGGCACGAACCGGCCGCCCTGGACCTCCACCATGAACCCCTCGTCCTGGGCCTGGTGGTCGTCGGGCCCGAAGCTCACCGGCTGGATGATGCCGTTCTCCCAGTTCTGGATGGACTCCAGGGCCGCGATCAGCTTTTCCCGGGTCAGATCCCGGCCGGCCCGCTGGAGCCCCTCGCAGAAGAGCTTCGTGTAGAAGTATCCGTACAGGTTGTACCGGTTGGGCTCGTGGCCGGGCCGGTATTTCCGGAGGATCTCCCGGTACTCCTTCATGGCGGGGCTGTCGTCCCGCACCGGGTCGGGCCAGAGCGACAGGCCCCAGACCCCCTCGCCGACCCCGCCGGAGAGCACCAGGAACTTCTCGTCGGTCAGGGGCCCCGAGGAGATGAGCTTCGTCTTCTTGAGACCGATCTTGGCGGCCTCCTTGAGCACCTGGGCCCCGGGGCCCGGCACCAGGGCCAGGAGGCAGGCGTCCAGGTCGGCCTGGGCGATCTTGGCCACCTGGGGCGCCACGTCGGTGGCCCCGCGCTTCACGGACTCCGCGGCCGCCACCTCGAGGCCCTTGGCCTTGAGTTCCTTTTTCAGCGTGTTGAGGAAGAACTTCCCGTAGGCGTCGTCCTGGTAGATGATGCCGATCCGCTTGAACCCCTTCTTCTCCGTGAGCCAGCGGGTCACGATCTGGGTCTGGGTGTCGTAATAGGTGAACGAGGTGAAAACATATTTCTTGCCGTGGAGCTTGGAGCTCCCCTGGAACGGGAAGAGAAGCGGCACCTTCTTCTGCTCCAGGTAGGGCACCACGGCCATCACCGGGGAGGTCCCCTGGTTGATGAGCACGCAGAACACCCCGTCCTGCTCCACCAGGCGCTTCATGTTCGCCACCGCGTCCTGGGGCTTGTAGGCGTCGTCGTACCACTTCCACTCGATCTTCCGGCCGTGGATGCCCCCCTTCTCGTTCACGTACTCCAGGTAGGCCTCGATCCCGGCGATCTCCTCCGTGCCCGGGAAGACGAGGGGTCCCGAGAACGACTGGGACGTGCCGATCAGGATCGTGTCGTCCGTGACCCCCACCTCGGCCCATGCCGTTGCCGCGCCGATCCCGATCGCGGCCACCGTCGCCAACCACCACGCGCTCTTCCTCATGGTGCACCTCCTTTTTCCCGCCCCTGGTGGGATGGAACCTCAGCCCCGGAACCGTTCCAGGGCCGCCCTTGCCGCGCCGGCGATGCCCCCCGGCATCAGGATCATGCACACGATCACCGCGAGCCCGAAGATGAGGGCCCGGAAGTCGTGGAGCACCGCCAGGTATTGGTTCAGAACCGTGAGGACCACGGCGCCCAGGATCGAGCCCGTGATCGACCCCATGCCCCCGAGGATCACCATGGCCACGAAGTCGATGGAGAGCTCGATGGAGAAGGCGTCGGGCGAGATGTAGGACACCACGTAGGCAAACAGCCCCCCGGCCACCCCGGTGTAGAAGGCGCTCACGGCGAAGGCCAGGGTCCGGTACGCCGCCGTCGAGATCCCGAGGGTCTCGGTTGCCACCTCGCTCTCCTTGAGGGCCAGGAACGCCCGGCCCACCTTGGAGCGCGCGAGGTTCGCGGCGGCCCAGACCGAAAGGGCGGTCACCCCGAGGACCAGCCAGAACTTCCGGGCGTCGGAACCGATCTCCACGCCGAAGAGGGTCGGCGCGAGCACGTACATGCCGTCGGCCCCCCCGGTCCAGACGTCGGCCTGGAGGATCGCCTCGGTGACCACCACGCCGAAGGCCAGGGTGGCCATGGCGATGTAAAACCCCGAGAGCCGAAGGGCCGGAAGCCCGATGGCCACCCCCAGCACGGCCGAGGCGGCGCCGGCCGCGGCGAGCGCCCCCAGCGCGCCCAAGCCGGGGGCGTGCACCCCCATGAGGGCCGCGACATAGGCCCCCACGGCCAGGAACCCGGCGTGGCCCGCGCTGATCTGGCCCGTGAAGCCCATGAGGAGGTTCAGCCCCACGGCCACCATGACGTAGACCAGCAGCAGGTTCACCACGAAGAGCCCCAGGCTCCCCTTGATGAACCACAGGGCCCCGGCGGCCAGAACCCAGGGCAGAACCCGACGGACCGCCTTCATACCTTGCGCACCTCCCGCTCCCCCAGGAGGCCCTGGGGCCGCACCACCAGGACCCCGAGCACCACGAGGAACGGCACCATGTTCTTCACCTGGCCGGCCAGGTACCCGCCGGCCAGGTTCTCGATCACCCCGAGGGCCATGCCCCCGGCGATCGCCCCGGGAAACGAGCCCCAGCCCCCGAGGATGGCCGCCGCGAACGCCGGGATCACCACCGCGCCCATGTGGGTCGAGAGGTTCAGGACCGGGGCGATGAGCGCGCCGGCCAGGGCGCTTAGCCCCGCCGACAGGATCCAGGCGGCGGCGTACACCCGGCGGACCTCCACCCCCATCAGTTGGGCCGCCTCCGGGTTCTCGCAGACCGCCCGCATGGCCACCCCGTGGCGGGTGTATTTGAAGAACGCAAAGAGCCCCACCATGATCCCGAGCGCCACCGCGATGGTGCCGAGGTTGAGCGGGGTGACCACCACGGGCCCCAGGTGCACCCCCCTGGGGGAGAAGAGCGGCGGAAACGGGAACTCGTCGTGGCTCCAGACCATGCCGGCCAGGCTCTTCAACACGATGCTCAGGCCCAGGGTGATGATGAACACGTTGAAGTGGGGCTGGCCCTCGGCCGGCCGGATCACGGCGAGCTCGCAGGCCCATCCCACGAGCCCGCCCAGGAGCGCCCCCCCCGCCACCGCGGCCCACACGGGCAGGTGGACGTGGGCGTGGAGGGTGAACCCGAGGAACGCCCCGACCATGGCGAGCTCCCCCTGGGCGAAGTTCACGTGCTCGGTGGCCCGGTAGATCAGGGTGAGCCCCAGGGCCACCAGGGCGTACACGCACCCGGTGGCGAGCCCGCTCGCGACGAGCTGCCAGAACATGGCGGCTAGGCGGCCGGGCGGCCCGGCGGCCGCGGGAACCCGTTGGCGAAACACGCTGTGCGATCGGTCATCATGACCCCTTTTCAGAGTTCAGAAGACAGTGGACAGAAGACGGGGGGCCCGCCTTCCAGCCTCCCAGCTTCCCAGCTTCCCAGCCTTTTCTAGCCCCCCAGGTACGCCTCCTGCACCCGG
>CAZUYO010000278.1:0-4076 GCA_964624725.1 uncultured Thermodesulfobacteriota bacterium | reverse complement strand
CCCGGAGCCGGTTGCGCTCGGCCTCCAGGGCGGCCTGGGTCCGCTTCAGGTCGGAGATGTCCCGGGCCACGTGCACGCAGCCCGGCCCGCCCTCGCCGGTCGGCAGGGGCGAGGTGGAGACGAAGAAGTGCCCCCCCAGGTAGGGCTCGTGAACCTCGGCGACGTGGGGGTTGCCGTCGCGGAGCATGCGCTGGTGGGGGCAGGCCGGATGGGGGGAGCCCCTGCCGTGCAGCACCTCGTAACAGGGCCGGCCCACGAGGGTCTGGGGCGAGGTGCCCAGGCGCTCGGCCAGGGCGCGGTTGACCCGGCGGATCCGGTGGTCGGGGCCGATCAGGGCGATGAGGTCCGGCACGGCGTCGAAGGTTCGCTCCCACTCCTCCTTCCCCCGCCGGACCTGCTCGAAGGCGCGGAGCCGTTCCGTGACGTCGCGCGCCGTCTCCACGATGCCCGTCACCTCGCCGCGCTCGTTCCGGAGGGGCGAGGCCAGGATCTCCACGTGCCGGTCCTCGCCCTGGAGTCCGCGATGGATATGGGTCACGGTGACCGGTCCCCCGGTTCGGACCACCTCCTCCAAGGGGCAGGGGTGGTGTTCCCCCCCGCAGGGGACGTCACGGCCGTGGGAGAGGGCGTGACAGGTGGGCGCGTCGGGGACGGCCGAGTTTTCGCGGGCAGCCCGGTTCCGCAGGGTGACCCGGCGGTGTCGGTCGATCACCAGGATCGGTTCGGCCACGCCGTCCAGGATCGCCTGGAGGAAATCGCGGGTCCTCCGGATGGCCCGTTTGGCGCGGCGCTGTCTGCGGGCATCGGCCGCCTGGACCACGGCCACCCCCCCCAGCACGAACAGCGCAAGCCCCACGGGTCCGGCGAGCGGGCCGTACCGTTCCCAGAATCCGGGGGGCCGGAAGAGGACCCGGCTCCCGGCCGGCAGGAGGCCCTCGTCGATCCCGAAGCGTCGGAGTTCCCGGTGGTCGAACAGCCAGGGGTTCGCGCCGGTCCGGACCACGGGGAGGTCCTGGGCCTTCGCGCCTTGGAGGATCCGCAGCGCGAGCCGCCCGGCCGTTCGGCCCTGGGCTGCGCCGCTCACGAGCTTGCCGCCCACGATCCCGTGGCCCAGGAACATGTCCCAGAACGAGTACAGGGGCACCGCGGCGGCCTGGCGGAGCCGGTGGGCCGCCGCGCCGAACTCGAGGGCCGTGCCCTCCGGGTCCCTCAGGGTCTCGATCAGGACGGCCACGGTGCCGGCCCGGAGTCGGGCCGCATCGTGAGCGGCCTCTTCGGCGGTGAGCCCGGGCCGGAACCGGAGGAGGCCCTCGAGACCGAGGTTCCGGGCCGCTTCCACGAGGCCCCTCCGGTTCGCCCGGAAGGTGGGGGTGTCGGCCCCGTACACGACCAGCGCCGAGAGGTCCGGGTGAAGCCGCCGGATCAGGTCCAGGTTCTCCCGGAACTCCACCTCCTCGGCCACCCCGGTCACGGGGGCCAGGCCCGCGAGGAGGTCGTCGGAGAACCCGTTGATCCCGCAGAACACCACGGGCGCGGCGCCGAACACCCGGGTTCGCCGTTCCCTCAGGAACGCGAGGGCGTTGTTGTCGCAGGCGATCACCACGGCGGGCCGGGCGGCGCCATACTTGGCGGCGAGGAGCCGCTCCTGGAGGTCCAGGTAGGCGGGGTCGCGGTGGGATTTCGTGTCGAGGTACTCGAACCGAAGGTCCACGGCCGGGTCGGCCGGGCCCAGCACCTCCCAGAGCCCCTCGTTGACCCGGTCCACCCAGGAGAGGCCCTGGTGGTAGGAGTGCACCACCACCACGAGGCGGTGGCCTTGGGCCGCGGCCGGCGCCGCGGCCGCGAGGAGCCAGGCGATCACGATCCGTAGGACGAGGCGCGCCATCTCGGGGGTGTCTCCGGGGCGGAATGGGGGTCGCCTTCGTTTCGGCCGGCCGGTGCGGGATCTTGAGGGAGAAAAATCCTTGCCCCTACGTCCCCGTCAGGAGGCCCAGGGTCGCCCGCACCCCGGCGGGGGGGTGGCCGGGGTCCACGTAGTGGATCCGGCCCACGTAGCGCTGGAGCACCGGCCCCGGGGTATGGGGGGTGCCCCAGTCCTTGGCGGCGTACAACACCCGTTCCAGCCGGTCGGCCTCCTCGTCCCCGGGGAACGGGGTGACGAGGTGGACGTAGGAGCGCCGGCGCTGGGCCTCGGCCGCCAGGGCGTCGAGGAGTTCCGGCAGGGCGTGGGCCGGGCCCCCGCGGGGCAGTTCTCCCCGGAGGAGGAGCTCCGGGGCCGGGGGCTCCGGCGCCTCCACCCACCGGGCGTGGTACTCGGGCTTGGGCACGGCCAGGGCGGCCCACCGGGGGCCATCCCAGACCCAGAACGCCACGAGGTTCCAGTATTTGGACGAGAGCACCGGAAACGGGAGCCGCTCGGGGTCGGCCGGCCCGGGGGCGATCTCGATCTCGAGTCCGTGCCCGAACACCCGGGCGGCTTCGGCCGCGAGCCGATCCCGGGCCGCCTGGAGTTCCCGGTGGGCCCAGCCTCCCCCGGAAACCTTGATCCGGAGCCCGGCCGGCGTGCGCTCGAGGCCGGTGATGCCGTCGAGCCGGCGGGCCAGGTCGGGGGCGTGGAGCCGCAGGTGGGAGACGAGGGCCGCCACCGGGAGCATCAGCCGCCCTCCCGGTACCAGGCCGAGGCCCTGTAGAGGGCGAGGCCCTCCGAAAGCCCCACCCGCAGCACGGCGGCCGCCGGCACCGCCAGGAGCACCCCCACCACCCCGAAGAGTTCTCCCCCGGCGAGCACCGCCACGATCACGGCGACCGGGTGCAGCCCCACCCGGTCGCCCACGAGCCGGGGGGTGAGCACGAACCCCTCTAGGGCCTGGCCCGCGGCAAACACCCCCCACACCCCGAGGAGGTGGGCGAGATCGTGGAACTTGAGGAGCGCCAGGAGGCTCGCCAGAACGACCCCGACCAGGGTGCCCAGGTAGGGCACGATGAAGAGGGCGCCGGCGAGGCCGCCCACGACCCAGGGCATGTCGATCCCGGTGAGGGTGAGGCCCACCGCGTACACGAGCGCCAGCGCGGCGCACACCGTGATCTGGCCCCGCACGAAGGCCCCCAGGGCCTCGTCGGCCCGGTCCAGCACCCGGGCGGCGAACGGCTGGTGCCGAAGGGGCACGAGGTCCACGATCCGGGAGCCCAGGCCGTTGAAGTCCAAGAGCAGGTAGAAGGCGAACACCGGGATCAGGGCCAGGCCCAGCAGGGTGCCCACGAGCCCCCAGAGGTTCGCCACCACCCGGCCGGCCACGGCGGCGGCCTTGCTCCCCAGGTCGGGAAGGCTCGTGCCGACGGCCCCCAGGAGTTCCGAGAGCCCGGCCGCCGGATCGGCCGGCAGGGGCCGGCCGATCCAGGCCTCCAGCCGGGGGATCCAACCGGTGCGGGCGGCCTCGAGGTAGCCCGGCAGGGCCCGGGTGGCGCCGCGCACCTGCTCCACCAGGGCCGGGATCACCACGACCACGGCGAGCACGGCCAGGAGGGAGGCAAAGGTGAGCAGGATCAGGATGCCCGCGGCCCGGGGGATGCGGCGGGCCTCCAGGCGGTCGAGCAGCGGGTCGAGGGCGTAGGCGATGAACCAGCCCACCAGAAGCGGCACCACCACGGTCTCGAGCCGCGCCAAAAGCCAGAGCCCGGCCGCCACGCCGGCCAGCGCCCACAGGGTCGTGCTCAGTCGGTCCCGTGCCATAGGTGGGGTCGGTCCTCGGTCAACGGTCGTCGGTCTCCGGCCGGGGCATGGGCCCTGCTTCGGGCCCGCGAAAAAACGCTCCCCGCGAGCTTCTCCGCCTTGCCCTTAAGGGCGGGGTGTCGCCCGCCGCCCAGCGGCCCCGGCGAGACTACCCCACGATCCACGGTAGAAGAAAGAGGCAGGCGTTTCCCGCGGCGTGGACGAGGTAGGGGGCCCAGAGGCTCCCGGAGCGCTCGTAGGCGAGGCAGAACACCACCCCGCCCACCACCTGGGTCCACGGAACCGCTGCGGTGCCCAGGTGGGCCAGGGCGAACACGGCCGTGGATCCCGCCACCGCCGGCCAGGG
>CAZUYO010000277.1:0-4101 GCA_964624725.1 uncultured Thermodesulfobacteriota bacterium | reverse complement strand
AGGAGTTCCATCCATGTGGGAAGGCATTGCACGGGCGTTTCAGGAGGGGGGGGTGTTCATGTACGCCATCACCGGGGCCCTGGGGTTCGGGGCCGCCGTGATCCTGGAGCGCCTGTACTGGCTCCTGGGGCGGTTCAACGTGGACGGCCGGAAGTTCTTCGGCGAACTCAGGAAGCTGATCGAGGCGGGGGACCTCGAGGCCGCCCGGGAACTGTGCGGCGACGCGCCCCTGCCCCGGATCCTTCGGGCCGGCATCGAGGCGGCGCTTCAGCCCGGGGCCTCGGAGCGCACGGTGCAAAACGCCGTGGACGAGGAGGCCCTGGCCGTGATCCCCAAGATCGAAAAGCGCATCCACTACCTCTCCATGATCGCCAACGTGGCCACCCTGATGGGTCTCCTGGGCACGATCCTGGGGCTCATGCAGGCGTTCCAGGCGGTGGCCGGGGCCGACCCGTCCCAGAAGGCGGCCCTGCTGGCCCGGGGCATCTCGATGGCCATGAACACCACGGCCTACGGGCTCATCGTGGCGATCCCCTGCATGGTGTTCTACGCCTTTCTCCAGTCGAAGGCCGCCAAGATCGTGGATGAGATCGACGAGTACTCCGTGAAGCTCATCAACCTGATCAACGCCGTGCGGCCCTGGGGGGGCTAGCCCGTGCCCGCGAAACGCCCGAGCAAGCGAAGGCACCGCCTCCACGCCGACGTGGAACTCAAGCTCATCCCCGTGATGAGCCTCCTCGTGGTGCTGGTGCCCATGCTCCTCCAGACCGCGGTGTTCCAGAAGATCACCTCGATCTCCATGAACCTGCCGAGCGCCGACGAGGTGCGCTACCTGGACGAGCCCACCCCCGAGGAACTCGCCCGGTCGGTGACCGTGGCCATGACCGACGAGGGGTTCGTGCTGGCCTCGGGGGACGAGACCCTGGCCCGGGTGCCCCTGACGGCCGAGGGGCGGTTCGATTTCGAGGGCCTGGGCCGGGCCCTCGCCGAGGCCAAGGCGAAGTTCCCGAAGCAGGAGTCCCTGGTGCTCTTGGTGGAGGACGCCGTGGTGTACGACGACATCGTCCACGCCATGGACCGCGCCCGGCCCCATTTCCCCGACGTGTCCCTGGCCGACCGGGTCCAGGCGCCGGCCGAGGAGTGAGCCGTGCCGTTCTCGCCCACCAAGCGAAAAAAGCACTTCCGGCGAAAGCCCCGGGAGATGTCGCTCCAGATCACGTCGATGATCGACGTGTTCACGATCCTCCTCGTCTTCCTCCTCAAGAGTTATTCCACCGAGGGGCACCTGGTGCAGATCGCCGAGGCGATCCGGTTGCCCACCTCCACGGCGAGCCTCGAGGTGCACCCGGCCGTGGCCGTGGCGTTCAACAACGAGGCCCTCTATCTCGACGGGGAGTTGCTGGTGGACGACGTGGGGCCCCTCGTGGCCTCGGACGAGATGACGATCGAGCCCTTGCGGCGGGCCCTGGAGGAGCGGGCCGCCCGGGTCCGGGAGATCGCCGAGAAAAACCCCTCGGTCGTGTTCACCGGGGAGATCGTGCTCCAGGGGGACCGGGAGATCCCGTTCCGGCTCCTCAAGAAGATCATCTACACCGCAGGCCAGGCGGGGTACGTGAACCAGTCCCTGGCCGTGTTCCAGGAGGAGTAGATGGGGCTTGCGAAGCCCAAGCCGCTGGGGTCCGGGGAGCGCCGGGTCCTGTGGGTTCGGGTCTACCGGGGCGCCCGCCGGGTGGGGGAGGTGGCCTCCCCGGACGGCCGGGTGCGCTGGGGCCCCAGCGTGGGCATCGAGTTCGCCTATCCGGTGCCGGGGGTGGAGGAACGGGAGGACCTCTTTCTGCCCGGCGGCCGGCTCGTGGTCCGGCCCGGCATGGAGGGGGAGATCCGGGCCGGCCGCTCCCGGGTGGCCCTGGAGGACCTGGGGGACCTGGGTCTCCTGGAGGGGGGGCGCAAGCGCCGGTGGGTCCGGATCACCCCGGCCATGGAGGGGAGCTTCACATACCGGGACCTGCGGGTGGAGTTCGGGTACGGGCCGCCCCCGGAGTTGTCGCCGGTGGAGCGGTTGGCCAAGGTGCCCCGCCGGTTCCGCCGGGGGGTCCTGAGCCGGGAGGAGTGGCCGTTTGCGGTTTTCACCTGGCTCCTCTACGGGGGGCTTGCGCTCCTGTGCCTGCGGTTGGGGTCGGTGGAGGTGCCTCCGGCCCCCAAGCCCGAGGCGGTGAGCCAGCGGTTCGCCAAACTCATCTACGAGGCCCCCCAGGAACGCACCCGGATCCAGCAGGAACTGCTGGCCCAGAAGCGCGCCGAGGAGGCCAAGGCCGAGGCCCCGGCCCCCGAGCCGGAAAAGGCCCCTGAGCCCGAACCGAAACCGGAGGAAACGCCCCCCGAGCCCGAGGCCAAGGCGGAGCCGAAGCCCGAGGCCGAGACCCCGGCCCCCGAACCCCCGGCGCCGGCGGCGGAGCCGGCCCCGGCCGGGGCGCCGAAGCCCGAGGCCCCGCCGGGCCCCCCCGGCCCGGCCGGGCCGTCGAAGGGCCCCAGCCGCGAGGAGATCCGCAGGAAGGTGGCCAAGCAGGGCCTCCTGGGGCTTCTGAGCGGGAGGGGGCGGGCGTCGGTGTCCCGGCGGAAGGGCTCGGTGCTGGAGGGCGCCGGGGCCGCGGCGGACCTCGATAAGGTGCTCGAAAAGGTCGAGGGGCTCGAGGCGGCCCCGCCCGCCGGCGGGGGCGGCGGCGGGGGCGGGACGGGCCCGGCCGTGGACACCGGCATCGACGAGGCGGCCCGGCGGGTGGCGGCCGCTCCCCAGCCCGCCGAACTCGAGGCTCCCGAGGAGGAGCAGGTGGAGGCGCCCCAGGAGGAGGGCTGGGACGAGGTGACCCTGCGGGAGATCCTGGCCGAACTGCACCGGGCCGTGGGGGCGTACCTCGGGGGCCTTCGGTACCTCTACAACCGGGCCCTGCGGAAGAACCCCGATCTCGAGGGGAAATTCACCGTGCGGATGACCGTGGGCCCCGACGGAAAGATCCAGGAGGTGGAGGTGGTGGAGTCCACCCTGGGCGACCCGGACCTGGAACGGGCGCTCCTGGCCCGGATCCGGAAATGGACCCTGCCGGCCGTGGCCGACCGTCCGGTGACCGTGACCTACCCCTTCGTGTTCTTCCCGAGCATGTGACGATGCGCGCCGTGCCCCTTCTCGCCATCGCCGCGGCCCTGGGCCTTGCGGCGCCCGCCACCTCGGCCGTGGGCTCCGGGCGTGCGGCCGGTGCGGCTCGGGTGGAGGCGGCCCGGGACGACCCGGCGACGTTGGAGGCCCTGCTTTCCGATCAGGGGGCGGGCGAGGGGGCAAGGGCCCGGGCGCTTCTCGCCCTGGGACGGGCCTGGCCGACTCCGCTACCCGGGTCGGCCCGGCTGCGTCTGCGAAACCTCCTTGCCGACCCGGCCTCCCCGGTGCGGCGGGCGGCGGTGCGGCTCGTTCGGGAGCGCAAAGAACGGCCGCTGGAGCGAGAGGTACTGAAGCTGGTGGCCGAGGATCCGGATCCGGGGGTGCGTGCGGAGGCGCTCGACGCGGTGGAGCCCTGGACCCGGCCGACCCACCTCTACTTCCTGGAGGCCGCGCTCGGCTCGGACGATCCGGGGGTGCGGGCCCGCGCGGTGCGGAACCTAGGGCGGCTCGCGGCCCGGGACCTCCGGCCGGAGCTCAGGGGGCGGATCCGGCAGTGGGTCGCGGGCGGGGACCCGCGGGTTCGGGCCGCGGCCTTGCGGACCCTCGCGGCGTGGGGGGAGTTGACCGATGCGGCGCTCATGGGCGTGCTTTCGGACCCGGACGCCCCGGAGTTCCTGGTCCTTTCGGCCGTCGAGGTGGCCCAGGGACGGCGCAGCGCGGACCTCGCAGAGGCCCTGACCGGGGCCCTGGAAGGGGCCACGAGCTTGCGGGTGGCCTGGGCGAGCTTCGAGTGGCTTCGGGAGAACGCCCCCACCGAGCAGCGGGTGTACCCGGCGCTCGCGCGGATCCTGGACGGCGAAACCCGGACGAACCGGGCCCTCGAAACCTTCGCCCGTCACCTGGAATCGGCCGGCTACCGCGTGGAGCACGGGAAGGTGGGGTGGAGAGTG
>CAZUYO010000276.1:0-4104 GCA_964624725.1 uncultured Thermodesulfobacteriota bacterium | reverse complement strand
TCACGGCGCCGGGTCCCGGCACCCTCGTGGACGCGGGGCTTCGCTGGCGCCGCGAGACCTACCCCGAGCCGGACTGGGAGGCGTGGAGGCGGCTGGGCGGCTGGGCGGCTGGGCGGGCGAGACCGACGGGGACCCGCCCGGTGCCAGGCTAGACAAGCTCTTCCCGAGTGCCTGTGTTTCAGAGGAGTCGCGCCATGCACATCGTTTGGAGCGAGCGGTTTCTCGAGGAGTACACCGGGGACCCGGCGGCGCGGGCCGGCCGGCTCGAGCCGACCGTGGCAGCGCTGGAGGGTTTCGGGGAGTGGGTGGAGCCTTCGCCGGCCCCGGAGGAGGCCGTGCTCCGGTGCCACACGGCCGATCACCTGGACTGGGTGCGCCGGTGCGGGGTGTGGGAGATCGCGGCGCTCGCGGCGGGGGGCGCGATCGAGGCGGCGCGGCTGGCCCGGAAGGCGCCGGCCTTCGCCCTGGTGCGCCCCCCGGGCCACCACGCCTCGGCGCACCGGGCGTGGGGGTTTTGCTACCTCAACAACCTGGCCATCGCGCTCGCCGACCGCAGGGCCTCGGGGGACCTGGAACGGGCGCTCGTCCTGGACATCGATCTCCACTTCGGGGACGGCACCGTGAACATCCTGGGGTGCGAGGAGTGGGTCGCGATCGAGAACCCGGAGGGGATGACCCGCGGCGAGTTTCTGCGGCAGGTGGCCAACGCGCTCGCCGGCTTCGAGGGGGACTGGATCGCGGTGTCCGCCGGGTTCGACCGCCATGCCCGGGACTGGGGCGGGCTCCTGGAAACCGAGGACTACGGCGCCATCGGCCGGATGGTGGGCCTACGGGCCCGGGCGCTCGGCGCAGGCTGCTTCGCGGTTCTGGAGGGCGGGTACAACCCGGCCGCCATGGCCGAGGCGGCCCGTTCCTTCTGCGAGGGACTCGGGGCCGGTTGGGCCGGGGTCACACCGGCTCGCACACCGTGATCCGCTCGGGTTCCTCGAGCATGGGGGCGATGTTCGCCATGACCCGGTGGCGGGCCTCCGAGGCGGCCCACCGCTCCCAGGCCCCCCGGTCGGCCCAGGTGGAGACGACCACGAAGTGGTCGGGGTCGGTCACGTCCCGCAGGGTCTCGCCCGAGATGTAGCCCTCGTGGTGAACCGCGTGGGCCCGCATGTTCCGGATCGCCAGTTGATACGCCTCCAGCATCGAAGGGTTCACCTTCCGCTCGATCAGCACCCGCACCATAGCCGCACCTCCTGGATGACAGGGTGGGGAAACCGACGCTACACCACCGAGGCTAGCGCGGGGCTCCCGCTTGTCAACCGGCGGTCGAGAGCGCGGCGAGAAGCTCCGGGCCCACCACCTCCTGCTGCCAGGCCTTCAGGTTCGTCGCAAGCCATCCGGGGGCTTCCGCCGGGTCGAGGCGGGCCAGCCGTTCCAGGGTGGCGGAGTTGACGAGGAGCCCCGGGTCGAGCCCCAGGCGCCGGGCGAGCCGGGATCGCGCCCGTTTGAGCCGCTTGAGCCGAGCCTCCTCCCGATCCGTGAGCGGCAGGTAAGCCGTGGTTTCCCGCCGGGGCCAGGCCTCGGGGGGCAGGGCCAGGGCCTCTTCCACCGCGGCCACCACGTCGTCGGCGATGCGCGCCAGAAGCGCCTTCCCCGCCCCCTCGGTCTGGAGGACGGCCCCCCGGGACCGGGGCGGACGGGCGGCCCATTCGAGGAGCGTCCGGTTCGAGAGCACCTTGAAGGCGGGCCGGTCCCACTCCCGGGCGTAGCGGTCCCGGACCTCCAGGAGCCGTTGGAGCACCGCGAGGTCCCTCGGGCCTAGGCCGTGGGCCCCCTTCACCTTCCACACCGAGGGCCCGTGGTCCTCGGCGGGTTCGGCCGCCTCGAGCCGCCGGCACTCCTCCTCGACCCACGCGAGGCGCCCGAGGGTCTGCAGTTCCTCGGCCAGTCGGTCGCGCAGGGGGAGGAGGTGCGCCGTGTCGAGGGCCGCGTAGGCGAGGAGCTCCGGCGCCAGCGGCCGGGCCGACCAGTCGGCCCGCTGGTACTTCTTGTCGAGCCGGACCCCGAAAAACTCCTCCAGGAGGGCCGCCAGGCCGATCCGGGCTCGGCCCGTGAACTGGGCCGCGATCATGGTGTCGAACACGTTTCGGACGGACACCCCCCGGTCCTTCTTGAGGAGCCGGATGTCGTAATCCGCCCCGTGGGCCACCTTTTCCACACCGGGATCCTCGAGGACCCGGGCGAACGCCGGGAACCAGCCGTCGTCGGTGAGGGGGTCGAGGATCCAGTTCCCCCGTTCGGTGGAAGCCTGCACCAGGCAGACCTTTTCGCGGTAGCTGTGGAGGCTGTCCGCCTCGAGGTCCACGGCGAGGCGCGAGGCCGGGGCCAGTTGGGCCAGGGCCTCGCGCGCCGCCGCGGCGTCGGCCGCGTAGACGAAGTTCACCGGGTTCGGCACGGAGATCTCCCTTCGGGGGCGGAGAGGGTGTCGGGGCGTTTCCCGGGTGCATTTTTGCATCCCACGGTCCCCCTTGCCAACGCGGGGGCGCGGACTTAGGTTCCGCCGCGAACGGAACCCCAGTCGGAACTCCCCGAACCGAAAGGGGGAAAGGAGGTCGATCATGGCGGTCTGGGATCCTTTCCGAGAGTTGGAGCGGCTGCGTCAGGAGATGGACCGGATCTTCGAGGGGGTGCTGCCCACCCGGGGGTGGACCTTGGAGTTCATGCCGGGGGTGGCGGCCCGGCGGTACCCCCGGGTCAACGTGGCCGAGCAGGACGACCAGTTCATCGTCGAGGCCCTGGCCCCGGGGGTCGATCCGGCGAGCCTCGACGTCACGGTCAAAGACAACGTGGTGACGATCTCGGGCGAGAAGTCCGCGCCGGAGGGGGTGAAGCCCGAGGCGTTCCACCGAAACGAGCGGGCCGCCGGCCGGTTCACCCGCAGCGTGGAGTTGCCCTCCGAGGTGAACCCCAACGACGTGAAGGCCGTGTACGCGGACGGGATTCTGCAGGTGGTGCTGCCCAAGGCCGAGGAGGCCCGTCCGCGGAAGATCGCGATCGAGGTCGGATGAGAACCCGGTGTTTCGCAGGAGGTGAGCCATGAACGCGGTGGAGAGGACCGTTGCCGAAACCGCGCCCGCCACGGCGGCCGGCCAGGAGGTGACCCGCCAGCCCCAGCGGTACGCGGTGCCCCTGGTGGATATTTATGAGGAGGACGACAAGTTGGTGGTGCTCGCGGACCTGCCCGGCGTGAAAAAGGACGGACTCTCGATCCAGGTGGAGCAGGGGATCCTCACGATCGACGGCCGGGTGGAGCGCGACACCCCGGGCCGGGTGCTCGTGCGGGAGTTCACCCTGACCCCGTTTTTCCGCCAGTTCCGGATCACCGAGGCCATCGACACGGAACGGATCCGGGCGAGCCTCAAGAACGGGGTGCTCCGGCTCGAGTTGCCCAAGGCCGAGGAGGCGAAACCCCGGAAGATCCCGGTGGAGACCTGATCCCCGTGCGGACGTGGGAGCGCCGGGGAGGCCCCAAAGGGGGTCTCCCCGCGTTCCTTTTGGGCCGGGAGGCCCCTGGAGAAACTGGTCAACCTCGGAACGTTTGGTAGGATTCCGGCCCGAACCCCGGACCGGAAAGGGGGGGCGAGAGGGCGTGCGATGGACGCGAGGCTGCGGGACGGCATCGCCCGGTTCGAACAGGGCCGGTACCTGGAGGCCCAGCGCATTTTCGAGGAGCTTCGGCACGAGGCGGAGGGCGCCGACAGGGAGTTCTACCAGGGATGGACCGAGCTCGCCGCGGCGCTGTTCCACCGGGACCGCGGGAACGGGACCGGGGCCCGACGCTGCTTCGAGCGGGCGCGGGCCCACTGGTTGGCGGTGGGCGAGGAGCACGGGGGGCTGCGGCCCGGGGAGTTCCTCCGTGCCGTCGAGGAGGCGCTGGGCCGCGACTGGGCCCGGGTGCGGTTCGACCCGGACCGGACCGGCCTGGCGGAGCTGGAGCGCCGCCTGGTCCGGCGCGGCGCGGGCCCGGGCGCGCCGACGCGCTAGAGAGGTTCTCCGATCGCCCGCGTTGCTCCGGGAACGGGTGGGGCCGGTGGAGAGCCGGGCGCGGCCCCT
>CAZUYO010000275.1:0-4112 GCA_964624725.1 uncultured Thermodesulfobacteriota bacterium | reverse complement strand
CTTCTGTCCTCCGGCCTCCGTCCCCCGGCACGGCAGGTACACCCGGAACGTGGTCCCCCGGCCCGGTTCCGACTCCACCGTGATGTGGCCGCCGTGCTCGGCCACCAGGCCGTGGACCTGGGAGAGCCCGAGCCCCGTGCCCTCGCCGGGGGCCCGGGTGGTGAAGAACGGCTCGAAGATCCGGGGCAGCACCTCGGCCGGGATCCCCTCCCCCGTGTCGGCCACGGTGATCCGGCACCACTCCCCCTCGTCCGGCGCGCCCGGCTCGGCAGGGAGGTTCCCCGGTCCGACCCGGTCCACGGCCAGGGTCAGGGTGCCGCCCTCGGGCATGGCGTCACGGGCGTTCACGGCCAGATTCACCAGCACCTGCTGGAGCTGGACGGGGTCGGCCTCCACCCGCACGTCTTGGGCCCGCACCTCCAGCTCGAGCCGGACCGAATCGGGCAGGGTGTGCCGGAGCATCTCGGCCGCGTCGGCCACGAAGCCCCCCACGTCCAGGACCTCCTTTCGGGGCACGGAGCCCCGCCCGAAGTCCAGGAGCTGGCGCACGAGCTTGGCGGCGCGCTTCCCCTGGGCCTCGATCACGCCGAGGGCCCGTCGCGCCCGCTCGGGGAGCCCGGGGAGGTCCCGGAGCATCTCGGGGTACAGACAGATGGGGGTGAGAAGGTTGTTGAAGTCGTGCGCCACCCCGGCCGCGAGCCGGCCGAGGGCGGCGAGCCGCTCCTGGGCCCGCAGCTCCTCCTGACGGCGCTTCTCCTCGGTGAGGTCGCGCACCACGGCCAACACCCGCCCCCCGGCCTCGGGCCCCTCGAGCCGCCGGAGCCGCACCTCCGCCGGAAACGTGCTCCCGTCCCTGCGCCGGGCCACCCACTCGAAATCCTGCGGCTCCCCGGCGCGGGCCGCCTCCACCCTGGCGAACGCCTCGGCGGCCTCGTGCCCCGCACCGCTCGACGCCTCGGGCGACAGGGAGCGGAACTCCTCGGCCGACCAGCCGAACGCCCGGACGGCGTTCTCGTTCACGAGTTCGGGGTAGCCGTCGGGGCCGTGGACGAAGATCATGTCGGGGACGGCCGCGAAAATGGCCTCGAGGAGCGCGTTCTTTTCGCGCAGTTCGCGGGTCCGGCGGGCCACCTGCTCCTCCAGCGACAGGTTCAGCCTCCGCAGTTCCTCCACGAGCCGCATCCGGTCCGTGTGGGCGGCCAGGAGGCCGACCACCCGCTCCAGGAGGTCGCGGTTCCGCTCGAGCCACGGGCGGTCCTCCGGCCCCGCCACCAGCACGAGCCGGCAGGCCGGGGGCACGCGCACCGGGATCCGGCGGACCAGCGCCCATCCCTGGCCGGGCCATTCCGACACCCCCTCGGGCAGGGCCTTCCAGGGGGCCGGCGGCGCGGCGCCGTCATACGCGTACGCCGCCCGGAGCACCTCCTCGCCGTCGGGGCCCGTGCGCACGATCCATCCCCCCCAGCGGAAGCCGCGCAACGCCACCAGGACCTCGAGGGCGGAGCGGGCCGCCTCCTCGGGTCGATCCGCCCCCACGAGGGCCCGGTACACGTGATCCAGGATGACCAGCTCCTCGGCGTGTTCGGTCAGGAGCTCGTTGGCCTCCCGCAGCGACGCCACCTCGTGGCGCAGCGCCTCGAGTTCGAGCCGGTCGCGCTCATCCATGCTCCGCTCTCCAGAACTCGGCGAGGAGCCCCGCCACCCCTTCGGGATCGTCAAACTGGACGAAATGCCCGGCGGCCGGGAGTCGCTCGAGGCGGGCCCCCGGGATCTCCCGGGCCAGGCGCGCGGCGATGGCGGGGGAGAGGTACGCGTCGGCGTCACCGCGCACCACCAGCACAGGGAATGGGATCTCTGGGAACCGGCGGGCCGCGCGCAGGAGCTGGGCCGGATCGAGGCAGCGGGCGAAATGGAGGAACCCCCGCCGGCCCTCGGGGGTCTCGAGGGGTTCCCGGAACCGACGGAACACCTCGTCGGTGAGCCGGTCCTTCCGTAGAAAGGCGCGCCGGAGCACGAGGCGGAAGGCCCCCAGGTCGAAGGCACCGAGGGCAAGCTGCCGGATCACGGGGATCCGCAGGGTCTTGATCGGCTGGACCGGCCAGTAGTCGTAGCCCACGGTGTTCAGAAGGGTGAGGGTGCGAAACCGCCCCGGCTGCTCCACCGCCGCGATCTGGGCCACGGCGCCGCCCACGTCGTGTCCCACCCAGTGGGCCCGGCCGATCCCCAACCGGTCGAGGAGACCGGTCACGAGCCGGGCCTGGGCCCCCGGGGAATAGTCGACGCCCGGGGGCTTGTCGGAATACCCGCACCCCAGGAGGTCGGGGGCCACCAGGCGGTACCCCGCGGGCAGGAGGTCGAGCACCGGCTCCCACACGAAGCCCCAGGTGGTGATGCCGTGGAGGAACACGACGGGCGTCCCCTCCCCACGTTCCCACACCGCAAAGCGGTGTCCCTTCACCTCGACCCACCGGGGTTCCCGCACGGCATCGCCTCCTCGCCCGGGGGACGAGTGTAGCACGCAAAACCTGGGGCGGGAATGCAAAAATAACCTTATTGGTTCATTTTTGCGGAGCCCCCCCGCATCGACGTCTGCCGGGCCGGTGATCGGTAACCGGCCCTTCACCGATGGGCCGCGGGCACCGCGAGCAGCACGCCCGTGGCCGCCAGGGCGAGCGCCGCCCCCACCCCGAAGGCCACCGGCGCCCCCCAGGCGGCCCACAGGGCCCCGAAGAGCACGCTCGCCGGCAGGGCCATGAGCCCCATGGCGGCGTGGACCCATCCGTAGGCCGCGCCCCTGGCCCCCCGGGGGGCCAGGGCGGCCGTCCAGACCCGTTCGGCCGGCTCGGCCAGCCCGAAATAGAGGCCGTAGGCCAAGAACCACCCGATCCCCGCGGCCCGCCCCCGGGCCAGGGCGAACCCGAGGTACACCACGGCGTACCACAGCCATCCGGCCGCCAGGCATCGGCGGGGCCCCAACCGGTCCACGGCCCGCCCGCCCCAGAGGTTCGCCGCGGTCTTCACCCCGTGGTGGGCGGCCCACAGGAGGGCCACCCCGGCGGCCGGGGCCCCCAGCTCGGACATGCGAAGCAGGAGGAAGGCGTCGGTGGAGTTCCCCAGGGTGAAGAGCCCCAGGGCCAGGAGAAGCCGACGGAACCCGGGCCCGAACCCCGCGGGCTCGGGGGCCCCGGCCTCGGCCGGTTCGGACGGAGGGGACCGCGGGGGTTCCGCCACCCCCCACACGATCACGGCCACCACGGCCGCCGCCGGCACGGCGGCCAGCCAGAACACGGCCCGAAGGGGCACGCCCCAGCCCAGGAGCGCCGCGGCCACCAGCGGCCCCGCCACGGCGCCCAGGTGGTCCATGGCCCGGTGGAACCCGAACGCCCGGCCCCGCTGGCCGGGCTCCACGGCGTCGGCGATCAGGGCGTCGCGGGGCGAGGTGCGAAGCCCCTTGCCCACCCGGTCGGCGAACCGAAGCCCGAGCACCCCGATCCAGGAGGCGGCCGCGCCGATCAGGGGGCGGCTCATCCCGGACACCGAGTACCCCAGGAGCACCAGGGGCTTGCGGCGCGCCATCCGGTCGGACCACCGGCCCGACACCCACTTGAGCGCCGAGGCCGTGGCCTCGGCCACCCCTTCGATCACCCCCAGGGCCCCGGCCCCCGCCCCCAGGACGCCCGTGAGGAACCCCGGGAGCAGGGGATAGATCATCTCGCTCGAGAGATCCGTGAGCAGGCTCACCCACCCGAGGGCCTTGACCGTGCCCGGAAGCCGCTCCCGGCTCAAAACGCGCCGACCCATGCCAGGCCTCCCCCGCCCCGGCCGAGCCAGGGCACCAGCCGAACGTCGGTCTCCTCCGGCCGGTGCGCGACCCACCACCCGGTGGCGGCACCGAGGAGTGCGCCGGCCGCCACGTCGCTCGCCCAATGCTCGTCGTCGTGGAGGCGCGACCAGCCCACCAGGGCGGCCAGGGGGTAGGCGATCCAGCCGGCGCCGGGGATCCGCTCGCCGGCCACGGTGGCCACGGCGAACGCGAACGTGGTGTGCCCCGAGGGAAACGACGACCGCCCGCCCCCGAGCCCGCCCTGAAACGGGCGAACCGTGCCGGCGCC
>CAZUYO010000274.1:0-4122 GCA_964624725.1 uncultured Thermodesulfobacteriota bacterium | reverse complement strand
CGGGAGGAGGGGTTCGAGGTCCTGGGCGTCAGCCTGGACACCCGCCCGGATGCCGTGGACCGGTTCCTGCGGAAGACCCCGGTGCCCTACCCGGTGGTGCTCGGCACCCGGAACGTGAAGCGGACCTACCGGGTGATGGCCCTGCCCACCACCGTGCTCCTGGACCGCTCGGGGAAGATGGTCCAGCGCCGGGAGGGGTACGTGGAGGGCGAGGTGCTGGAGGAGGCGGTGCGCAGACTCCTCGGGAGCCCATAACCCCTGCCCCACCCTCCTTCTTCGTTATTCCCATTTTTTTCTTGACCCGGCCCGTTTCGACCTGTATAAACGCCGGCCCTTTTCCCGACAACCCACGGCGTCCGGCTCGACCGGGGCCGAAAGGAAGGAATGAAGCATGCGACCCGAAGAGGTGACCCTCTATAGCGGCGGCGCCCGGGGCGCCGAGGCGGCGTTCGGCGAGGTGGCCGAGGGCTACGGCGTGGCCGAGGTGAACTTCACCTTCGACGGCCACCACATCCATCGCACCAAGGGCGTGCGGCGCCTGACGCCGGAGGAACTCGCCAAGGGCGACGTGAGCATGAACGAGGTGGCCAAGCGGCTCCACCGGGACTACTCCACCCGGCCCTGGATGCGCCAGATCCTCCAAAGCATCTGGCACCAGGTGAACCACGGGTTCCAGGTGTTCGTGGTGGGCACCATCCTGAACGACGGCACGGTGAAGGGCGGCACGGGCTGGGCCGCGGAGCTCGCCAAGATGTGGAACCGGCCGCTCCACGTGTTCGACCAGGAACGGGGGCACTGGTTCACCTGGCGCAACGACACCTGGATCGAGGACGAGCCGGTCATCGCCCACAAGGCGATCTGCGGCACGGGCACCCGGAACCTGAACGAGGCGGGCCGGAAAGCCATCGAGGACCTGTTCGCCCGGTCCTTCGGCGCGTAACCGATCCCTTCCTCCCTTCCCCTCCCTTGCGTACAGGGCCCGGCCGAACGGCCGGGCCCTGTTTTTTGGCGTGCTCCCCACCCGTCGTTCCATGCCCTTGCGCACCCGGGTTTCGGCCTTACCTTGTGGCCGCACGGCCCGGCCGGGCCGGTGCCGATACCCAGACATCAACGGCCCCCCCGGGGCCGAAAGGAGAACGACCATGGATCTGAACCGGCTGACCCAGAAATCCCAGGAGGCCCTGGCCGAAGCCCAGAAGATCGCGATGAAGCGGGGCCACGTGGAGGTGGACGGGGAGCACCTCCTCCTGGCCCTGGTGGACCAGCCCGAGGGGCTCATCCCGCGGCTCCTGGAAAAGCTCGACGTTTCGGTGGACGACTTCCGGGCCAAGGTGCTCCGGGCGCTCGACAAGCGGCCCCAGGTCTCGGGCCCGGGCGTGGAAGGCGGCAAGATCTACGTGACCCAGCGCCTGAACCGCCTCCTGGTCCAAGCCGAGGAGGAGGCCAAGCGCCTGAAGGACGAGTACGTGTCGGTGGAGCACCTGGTGCTCGCCCTGATCGCCGAGGGCACCGACACCGACGCGGGCCGGATCTTCGCCGAATACGGCATCACGGCCGAGCGGTTCATGGAGGCCCTGGTGAGCGTGCGGGGCCACCAGCGGGTCACGAGCCCGACCCCCGAGGCCACCTACGAGGCCCTGGAACGCTACGGCCGCGACCTCGTCAAGGAGGCCCAGCGGGGCAAGCTCGACCCGGTGATCGGCCGGGACGCCGAGATCCGGCGGGTGATCCGGATCCTGTCGCGCAAGACCAAGAACAACCCGGTGCTGATCGGCGAGCCCGGCGTCGGGAAAACCGCCATCGTGGAGGGGCTCTCCCAGCGGATCGTGCGGGGCGACGTGCCCGAGGGCCTCAGGGACAAGACGATCTACGCCCTGGACATGGGGGCCCTGATCGCGGGCGCCAAGTACCGGGGCGAGTTCGAGGAGCGGCTGAAGGCCGTGCTCCAGGAGATCAAGGAGAGCGAGGGCCGGATCATCCTGTTCATCGACGAGCTCCACACCATCGTGGGCGCGGGCAAGGCCGAGGGCGCCATCGACGCGGGCAACATGCTCAAGCCCATGCTCGCCCGGGGCGAGCTCCACTGCATCGGCGCGACCACCCTCGACGAGTACCGGAAATACATCGAGAAGGACCCGGCCCTGGAGCGCCGGTTCCAGCCCGTGCTGGTGGACGAACCCACCGTGGAGGACACCATCTCGATCCTCCGGGGCCTCAAAGAGCGCTACGAGGTCCACCACGGGGTGCGCATCCAGGACAACGCCCTGGTGGCCGCGGCGGTGCTGAGCCACCGCTACATCACCGACCGGTTCCTGCCGGACAAGGCCATCGATCTCGTGGACGAAGCCTGCGCCATGATCCGCACCGAGATCGACTCGATGCCCGCGGAACTCGACGAGGTGACCCGGCGGATCATGCAGCTCGAGATCGAGGAGGCTGCGCTCAAGAAGGAGAAGGACGCGGCGAGCAAGGAGCGCCTCGAGCAGCTCCGAAAGGAGCTGGCCGACCTGCGGGCCAAGGCCGACGCCATGCGGGCCCAGTGGGAGAACGAGAAGGAGGCCATCAAGGCCGTGCAGCAACTCCGGGAGGAGATCGAGCGGGTGCGCCAGGAGGTCGAGGTGGCCGAGCGCAACTACGATCTGGAGAAGGCCGCGGAGCTCAAGCACGGCCGGCTGCCGGAGCTCGAGCGGCAACTTCGCGAGAAGGAGGAGGAACTCCACCGCCTCGGCGGCACCCGGCTCCTCAGGGAGGAGGTGACCGAGGAGGAGATCGCCGAGATCGTCTCCCGCTGGACCGGGATCCCGGTGTCCCGTCTCATGGAGGGCGAACGGGAGAAGCTCCTGAGGCTCGACGAGGTGCTCCACCGGCGGGTCGTGGGCCAGGACGAGGCCGTCGGGCTCGTGGCCGACGCCGTGCTCCGGGCCCGCTCGGGCATCAAGGACCCGCGCCGGCCGATCGGGTCGTTCATCTTCCTCGGGCCTACGGGCGTGGGGAAGACCGAGCTCGCCAAGACCCTGGCCGAGGCGCTCTTCGACACCGAGGAGAACCTCATCCGGATCGACATGAGCGAGTACATGGAAAAGCACGCCGTGAGCCGGCTCATCGGCGCCCCGCCGGGGTACGTGGGGTTCGAGGAGGGGGGCCAGCTCACCGAGGCCGTCCGGCGCAAGCCCTACTCGGTGATCCTGTTCGACGAGATCGAGAAGGCGCACCACGATGTGTTCAACGTGCTCCTGCAGATCCTCGACGACGGCCGGCTCACCGACTCCCACGGCCGCACGGTGGATTTCCGCAACACCGTGATCATCATGACCTCCAACATCGGGTCCCCCTACCTCCTGGAGGGCGTGACCGACCAGGGGGAGATCCGGGAGGAGGCCCGGGCGGCGGTGATGCGCGAACTCCGGGCCCACTTCCGGCCCGAGTTCCTGAACCGGGTGGACGAGGTCGTGCTCTTTAAGCCCTTGACCCTGGAGGAGATCGAGCGGATCGTGGATCTCCTGACCCGGGACCTGGTGCGCCGGCTCCAGGACCGCCGGATCCGGTTCGAGCTCACCGAGGCGGCCCGGAAGTTCATCGCCCAGGCGGGCTACGACCCGGTCTACGGCGCGCGGCCGCTGAAGCGCTACATCCAGCGCCAGCTCGAGACCCGGATCGCCCGGGCCTTGATCGCGGGCGACGTGCGGGACGGGGCCACGATCACGGTGGACGCCGAGGGCGACGAGCTCGTGGTCCGGTGGGAGAACCCGGCCGCGGAGGGCGGGGGCCCCGACGAGCCCGAGGTGTACGAGGCCGAGGTGGTGAACTGAGGGGCGTCGGTCGGCGGTCGGGACCGGAGCCCGTCGAACGATCGTCTCGCGGCCGCTCCCCCTGGGGGGGCGGCCGCGGGCCTTTTTGGGGCCCGTGCTGGCGCCGGGCCCCGGTTGCGGTACCCTGGTCGTTCGAGTCCCAACGGCCCGGTCGCCGGTCCTCGTTCGCTTCCCCCGAAGCGGCGGGGCCGGGATCGGCCCGACACGGTACCGCCGCCCGTGCCAGGTACCGGGTGCCAGAACACAGACGCCGGAGGACAGAGGACAGGGGTTTTCTGACATCTGACCTCTGAACTCCGGCGCCCGATACGGC
>CAZUYO010000273.1:0-4130 GCA_964624725.1 uncultured Thermodesulfobacteriota bacterium | reverse complement strand
CCCAACCGGCGCGGCCGGACGCAGGCCCGAGGTCTCTGCGACCGCCCCCCGCACCCCGGTAATTTCCCGGGCGAAGTCCCGCTCCGGCCCGCCGTTCTTTTTCTCTAACCGGCTGCGAATGAAGGCGTTACGCCGCCCAGCCGCCCAGCCGCCTAGCCGCCTAGCCGTCTGGAAACATCTTCCCCGGATTCAGGAGACCCCGGGGGTCGAACAGGCGCTTGACGTCCCGCATGAGGTCGAGGCTCGTCCCGTGCTCCCGGGGGAGGAACCGGCGCTTCCCCAGGCCCACCCCGTGTTCCCCGGTGGCCGTGCCCCCGAGCCCCAGGGCGGCATCCACGATCTCGGCGTTGGCCTCCTGGATCGAGGCCCACAGGGCCTCGTCCCCGAGCCGGCCCAGGATCAGACAGTGGAGGTTCCCGTCGCCGGCGTGGCCGAAGATGTACCCGGTGAGCCCCCGACGGTCCAGGATCTCCCGGGCCCGGGCCGCGAGGTCGGGGTAGCGGCTCCGGGGCACGGCCGCGTCCACGATGAGGATGCCCTCGCCCACGTGGGCCTCGCGGATCGTGCGGTAGGCCCGGTGACGGGCGTCCCAGAGCCGGGCCCGCTCGTCGGGGCCGATGCCGGCCTCGAACGCCTGGGCCCCCTCGGCCCGGCAGATCTCCTCCACGAGACCGGCGTCGGCCTCGAGCCCGGCCCGGCTCGTGCCGTGGAACTCCAGGAACAGGAGCGGCCGGTCGGGAAGCCCGAGCCGGGCCGCCCGCTCCACCACCCGCACGGTGTGGAGGTCCAGGAACTCGCAGGCCGCGACCCCGAGCCCCGAGCCCATGATGGCGGCCACGGCCCGGGTGGCGGCGGCCGCGTCGGCAAAGGGCACGAGGGCCGTGAGCACCTCGGGCGGCAGGGGCGCGAGCTCCAGGGTGATCCGGGTGAACACCCCGAGGGTCCCCTCGCTCCCCACCAGGAGCCCCACCAGGTCCAGGCCGGACGAGGTCTTGGGCGCCAGGGTCCCCGTCTCGATCACCCGGCCGTCGGCCAGCACCACCTCGAGGCGCTTCACGAACCGGCGGGTGGGGCCGTAGCGCACGGTGCGGATGCCCGAGGCGTTGTTGGCCACCATGCCCCCGACGCTCGCGGCCGCGCCGGGGTCGGGGGGGAAGAAGAGGCCCGTGCGGCGGCGGTTCAGCTCGGCGTTGAGGTCGGTGTAGAGCACCCCGGGCTCCACGGTCACCAGGAAGTCCTCGGGCCGCACCTCGACGATCCGGTTCATCTGGGCGAAGTCGAGCACCAGCCCGCCCCGCACCGGGATGGGGTTCCCCTCGATGCTCGTGCCCGCCCCCCAGGGGGTGACCGGCACCCCGTGCTCCCCGGCCCACAGGAGGGCCCGGCGGACCTCGTCGGTCGAGACCGGCCAGGCCACGGCCTCGGGCCGGCGGGGCTCGTGGAACGACTCGTCCCGGCTGTGGAGATCGAGCACCGAGGGCCCGCGGCTCAGGCGGTCGGCCGGAAAGATCCGCCCCAGTTCGGTCCAGGCGCGGTCGGTCAGGGTCATGGGGTGCTCCTTCGGCGTTTGGGGGAAAGGGCGAGGCACACGAAGAAGATCCCGGTGGCCGTGAGCACGATGGTGGCCCCGCTCGGCACGTCGAGCCCGTAGGAAAGCACGAGCCCGAGGAAGCACGAGAGGTTCCCGAAGAGCACCGAAAGCCCGAACAGGGCCCGGTAGTCGTAGGTCAGCTGGTAGGCGGCCGAGGCCGGGGTCACGATGAGGGCGAACACCAGCATGACCCCCACGGCGTCGAGGCTCAGCACGATGGTGAGGCTCACCAGAAGGAGCTGCAGGAACGAGTACCGCCCGGCCGAGAGCCCCAGGGCCTCGGCCACCTCGGGGTCGAAGGAGAGGAGCTGGAACTCCTTGAAAAAAAGCCCCACCGTGCCGGCCACGGCCAGGGTCAGGAGCCCGATGATCCGAAGATCCGTGGCCGTGACCGCCAGGATGTTCCCGAAGAGGTATCCGTAAAGCCGGGCGTCGTAGGTTTTCATGAGCCCGACGAACAGGATGCCCAGGGCCATGGTGAGGGCGTAGAAGATGCCGATCGAGGCGTCCATGCGGATGCGCCCCGCCTGGCTCGTGGCGTGGATGGCGCTCGCCGTGGCCACGCAGAACCCCACGGCGGTCACGAGCGGGTTCCAGCCCAGGAGGAACCCCAGGGCCACCCCCCCGAAGGCGGCATGGGCGATGCCGGCGCCGATGAACGCAAGGCCCCGGAGCACCACGAACACCCCCACGAGCGAGCACGACGTGCCCACGAGCAGGCTCGCCAGAAGCGCCCGCTGGACGAAGGCGTAGGAGAACATCTCACCCATGGTGGTGATCCCCGGCGAACACGAACGGCCGGCCCTCGGCCTCGTGCACGAGCACCTCGGCCCCGTACATGCGCTCCAGGGTCTCCCGCACCAGGGCCTCGCCCGGGGGGCCGTAGGCGTACACCCGCCGGTTCAGGGCCAGCACGAGATCCAGGTGGGGGTACACCAGGTTCACGTCGTGGGTCACGAGCACCGTGGTGAGGCCCCGCTCCCGGTGGGTGCGCACCACCAGGTCCAGCACGGCCCGCTGGCTCTTCACGTCGAGCCCGGTGAAGGGCTCGTCCAGCAGGAGGATCCGGGGTTCGCGCACCAGGGCCCGGGCGATGGCCACCCGCTGGAGCTGCCCCCCCGAGAGCTGGCCGGCCGGCCGGTGGGCGAACCCCTCCATGCCCACGGCCTCGAGCGCCGCGAGCGCCCGGCGCCGCCCCTCCTTCCCGGGCCGGCGCAGGGGGCCCAGGGCCGGGTAGAGCCCCATCAGCACCACGTCGATCACCCGGAACGGGGCGTTGGGGTCCACCTTGGAGGCCTGGGGCACGTACCCGATCTCCCGGCGGATGCGCGTGAGGTGGTGGCAGCACTCGTCGCCCACGTACACCCGGCCCTCCACCGGGGTCACGAGGCCGAGGATCGTTTTGAGGAAGGTGGTCTTCCCGGAGCCGTTGGGCCCGAGCACGGCCAGGAGCACCCCCGCCGGGATCTCGAGGCTCACGTCCTCGAGGGCCGGGGCCCCGTCGTAGCTCACGGTCACCCCCTGGAACCGGATGGCCGGGGGGGCGGCGAGGGGGAGCCCGCTCACGGCCGGGTCCCGGCGAGGGCCTCGATCAGGGCGGAGGCGTTTTGCTCGAGGAGTTCCAGGTACGACCGGGCCGGCGAGGCGCCGAGCAGAGGGCTCAGGGTGACGACCCGGATCCCGGTCTCCTGGCGGAGGAGTTCGGGGATCTTCGAGGAGAGCTGGGGTTCGGTCACGAGCACCCGGATCTTCTCGTTCCGGATCCGGTCGATCAGGCCGGCGAGGCCCCGGGCCGAGGGTTCCTGGCCCGGGATCTCCGTGATCACCCCGACGAGTTCGAACCCCAGGCCCTCGGCGAAGTAGGGCCACGCCGGGTGGTAGGCGATGAACCGCCGGTCGGGCAGTCCCCGGACCCGCTCCCGGATCCGCTCGGCCGTCTCCCGGAGCCGGCGCCGGTAGTCCTGGTAGCGCAGCTCGTAGTAGTCGCCGGGGAACGGGTCCACGGTCTCCAGCCCCCGGGCGATGTTGCGGCACAGGATCTCGGCCCGGCCGGGGTCGAGCCACACGTGGGGGTTTCCGGCCTCCCCGTGGTGGTCTTCGTGCCCCTGGATCACCGGCACGCCCCGGGCCGCCTCGATCACCTCGAGCTCGCTGTTCCGGGCGTTTTCCACGAGCCCCTTCACCCACTCCTCGAGCCCCAGGCCCACCATCACGAGCACCCGGCTTCCGGCCACGGCCTTCACGTCCGAGACCCGGGGCTCGTAGGTGTGGGGGTTCTCGAGGCCGGTGATCAGGGATCGCACCTCCACCCGCTCGCCCCCGATCTCCCGGACCCAGTCGGCCAGGTCGGGCAGGGTGGTCACGACCCGGATGCGGTCGAAGGCGCCGGCCGGGAGGGCGATCGAGAGGGCCAGGAAAACGGCGAGCAGGATCCGCATGAAGGCTCTCCCCGCGGGATTTGTAACCGACGCGGAGCGATTCTAGGGGAGGGGTGGGGGGTGGTCAAGAAACCCCGGGCCGCCCGAGGTTGCGGCGGACG
>CAZUYO010000272.1:0-4170 GCA_964624725.1 uncultured Thermodesulfobacteriota bacterium | reverse complement strand
CCCGAGGTGTGGGAGCGCCCTTCCAAATAACTTCCTGCTAGGATGCTGGGAGGCTGGGATGCTAGGACGCCAAAATCCTTCGTGATCCCGGCCTCATCGCCTGTCCCAACGGGTGGAGCGGCTTCGAAGGGGCTTCCACGGAGAGAAAGGGTAAACAACGCTGGAATCGCAGGGGATTTCGGCTTCCCAGCCTCCCAGCCTTCCAGCGTTCCAGCATAAATCGCCGGACGGAGGACGACGATGAAGCAGAAAAAGGTGCGGGTGCTCATTGCCAAGCCGGGCCTCGACGGCCACGACCGGGGGGCCAAGGTGGTGGCCCGGTATCTCCAGGAAAACGGGTACGAGGTGATCTACACGGGGCTCCACCAAAGCCCCGAGCAGATCGTGAACGCCGCCCTGCAGGAGGCCGTGGACGCCATCGGGATCTCGGTGCTCTCGGGCTCCCACAACTACGTGTTCCCCGAGGTGATGCGGCTTCTGAAGGAGCGGGGCATGGAGGACGTGGTGGTGTTCGGCGGGGGTACGATCCCCGAGGACGACATCCCACCGCTCCTGGCGACCGGCGTGAAGGCCCTGTTCCGGCCCGGAACGCCGCTGGAGGCCGTGACCCAGTTCCTCAAGGAGCACGTGGGGTAGCCGCGCCGATCGGGGGCGTTCCGCGTCCAACGATCGGCGCAAGCGCTAGGTGGGGCCGGGGTTGTGCTTCCCAGCCTCCCAGCCTCCGAGCTTCCCAGCTTACAAAGGATCGTTCGCCATGAACTACGTGGAAGAGGCCCTGAAGGGCAACCAACTGGCCGGGGCGCGGCTGATCCGGCTCCTGGAGGAGGGGGATCCCCAGGGCATCGAGTGCCTGAAGGCCCTCTACCCCCACACCGGCCGGGCGTTCCTTCTGGGGATCACCGGCCCGCCGGGCGCCGGCAAGTCCACCCTGGTGGACCGGATCATCGCCGAGTTCCGGCGCCGGGACCTCAAGGTGGGGGTGGTGGCCGTGGACCCCTCGAGCCCGTTCAGCGGCGGCGCCATCCTGGGAGACCGGGTCCGGATGCAGCGCCACGCCACCGACCCGGGGGTGTTCGTTCGGTCCATGGCGACCCGGGGCCACCTGGGGGGCCTGAGCCGGGCCACCGGCGAGGCCGTCCTGGTGCTCGACGCCATGGGCTACGACGTGATCCTGATCGAGACCGTGGGCGTGGGCCAGGACGAGGTGGAGATCGTGGACATGGCCCACTCCACCGCCGTGGTGTGCCTGCCGGGCATGGGCGACGACATCCAGGCCATGAAGGCGGGCATCCTGGAGATCGGGGACCTCTTCATCGTGAACAAGGCCGATCGGCCGGGCGCCGACGAGGTGGTGAAACAGCTCTCCATCATGCTCGAGATGCGCACGGCCCACGACGAGAACGCCTGGAAGCCGCCGGTCTTGAAGACCGTCGCCGTGAAGAACGAGGGCATCGCCGAGGTGGTGGACGCCTTCTTCGCCCACCGGGAGCACCAGGAGAAGACGGGGAAGCTGGCCGAACGCAAGGCCAAACGCCAGATGCACTTCTTCCGGGAGCTCGTCAAGGAACTCGCCGCCGAGCGGATCTTCGGGGCGGTGGAGGGCACCGACGAGTACGCCCGGATGCTCTCCGAGCTCCGGGCCCGCCGCCTCGACCCCTACAGCGCGGCCGAAACCCTTTTGGACAAGACCCTGGGCGGCGGGTAGCCGCCGGGGGGCCTTCGGTTCCCCTCCCCTTCGGGGGCGATCCTGCGCGAGTCCCCCTCCCCCGGGCCCGAGGGAGGGGGATCCGTGCGTCTGGGGGGCGGCTTCCCCGCCTTCCGGCAGCCGGGCCGTCGGGGCCGAGGGCGGTGTCCCGACCCGAGACATCCGGCGCCGGGCCGGCTACAATGCCCGAACGACCAAGCCTGGGGAGCGGTCCGGGTTTGGGCGGCGGCCCCGGCGCGGCCCGCCGGGCCGAAGCCCGTCGGCCGGGGACCGAGGTTTTCTACGAAGGCTGTGAGGATCGCAAGCGGTGGGTGACGCAGCGCTCTTGGTGGCGGACGACGAGGGCCGGATCGTGGAGTGGCCGGGGCTGGCGCTCGCCGGCCAGTCCGGGGACCGGTGGGGGCCGGTGCCGGACGAGGAGCTCGTGCCGGTGCCCGAGGGCACGAAGGTGTTTTTCCTCCCGGGCACCCAGGCCGTGGGCTGGGACCCCGAGGCGGGCCGGCCCCGGGTGCTCCGACGGTACCGGGCCGTGGCCGCCATGCTCCAGGCCGGGTACACCCGCACCCGGCTTCCGGCCGTGGCCTACCCCCGGGGCCGGGCCCCCCGGTTCGGGTGCCACCGGTACCTGCCGCTCTGGGCCTACGCCGCGGTGGGCTGGAAGGACGGCCGCATGGTGGCCGCGGCGTTCCGGGTGGACCCCATGACCCACTCGGAGACGCGCCACTACGACGACCGGGAGATCGCGCCCCGGGTCGAGGCCCGGGTGGCCCGGGAGGGCCGAAACCGCCTGGTGCGCCACCTGGCCCGCTGCGCCCTGGAGTACCACTGCTTCGCCGCGAAAAACCTGTTCATGGAGCGGTGGGAGGCCCCGCTCCCCACGGCGCCCTCGTGTAACGCCCGGTGCGTGGGGTGCATCAGCCTCCAGCCGGCCGACTGCTGCCCGGCGAGCCAGGAGCGGATCCGGTTCGTGCCCACGGTGCGGGAACTGTGCGAGGTGGCGGTGCCCCACCTGGAGCGGGTGGACCGGGGCATCGTGAGCTTCGGCCAGGGGTGCGAGGGGGAGCCCCTCACCGTGGCCGACCGGATCGCCGAGGCGGTGCGGGCGTTTCGGTCCGAGACCGACCGGGGCACGATCCACCTCAACACGAACGGCAGCCGGCCCGAGGCCCTGCGGACCGTGGCCCGCTCCGGGCTCGACTCGGTGCGGATCAGCCTCAATTCGGCCGTGCCCGAGACCTACCACGCCTACTACCGACCCCGCCGGTTCCGGTTCGAGGACGTGCGCGAGGCCGTGCGGATCGCCGTGGAGGAGGGGCTCTACACGGCGCTCAACCTCCTCGTGTTCCCCGGGGTGACCGACCTGCCCGAGGAGGTGGAGGCCCTGGAGCGGCTGATCGAGGAGACCGGGCTCCACATGGTGCACCTGCGAAACCTCTCCCTTGATCCCCGGCTCTACCTCGACCACCTGCCCGCCCGGCTGCGGCGGCGGGACGACGGGATCGGGCTCCTTCCCCTGGCCCGGCGGCTGAAGCGCCGGTTTCCCCACCTGGAGCTCGGCTACTTCAACCGCCCGAGGGAGGCCTTCGCCGCCCCCCTGGTGGACGAGCTCCCCTGGGCCCGGGAGGTCCTCAGGGGCTCCACCGCACCGACGCCAGGAACGTGACGTCGGGCGCGGTGTCCACGGCCACGTCCTCCCCCACCGCCAGATCGAGCCACGCGGTTTCCGAAAGCCGAAGGGAGCCCCCGGTCCAGAGCTGGAGAGCCGGGGAACCCAGGGGGCGGGTGCGGCTCCGGAACGCCGGGGTGGCCGCATCGAGTTGGGCCCGCAGGACCACGGGCTCCCGGGGCGACCACTCCAGGCCCGCCGTGGCCCCGGCCTGCCAGCGCCGCCGGCGGTCGGGGAGCACGTCGCCCCGGCCGGCCCCCCAGGCCGCCAGGCCGGCGTACCACCCGGCCCGGAGTCGCGGCATCTCCCCACCGGCGTCGAGGCGGAGGCCCGCCTGCACCGTGCCCGCGCCCAGAAGGCCTTCTGGCCGTCCTGTGGGAAGCCTGAGCCACCCCCGCAGGGCCGCCGCCCGGCCCAGGCCGTGTCCGCCCCACACGAGCGCGTCCCCGAGGCCCCAGGTGGAGCGGTCGAGACGTATCCGTCCCGTCTCGTCCCGGTAGGTGAGGTCGAGCCGTCCGCGGGGGGCCTCGTCGCGGCCCCCCTGGGGCAGGTGGAACGCCCGGTGCCAGCCCTCGATGAAGGCGTCGAAGACCCCGCCGTTGTGGCCCAGGGCCGAGATCTCGGCGCCCAGTTCCCAGCCTCCTCGGAGTCCCAGGGCCGCCGCCAGCCGCAGGGCCTGGGTCTCCCCGTCGAACGACGCGGACTCCCCGCCGGCCCGGTCCGCGTTGAAATGGCTTGCCGCCTCGACCCCCACCCGGAACCGGGGGGCCCCGGGCGAGGGCACGGTCGGGGGCTGGGC
>CAZUYO010000271.1:0-4192 GCA_964624725.1 uncultured Thermodesulfobacteriota bacterium | reverse complement strand
CGAGGCGTAAACTCCTCAAGCCTTCACCCGCTCCAGGGCGCGGCGGAAGCCGGGGAGGCTCCGCTCCACCGTTTCGTAGGCACAGCAGTAGGCGAGCCGGAAATGGCCGGGGCCGCCGAACCCGCTTCCCGGAACGGCCAGGATGTTCTCCTTCTGGAGCTCCTTCACGAACGCCACGTCGTCGGGGATGGGGCTCTTGGGAAAGAGATAGAACGCGCCCTCGGGCTTGGGGCACTCGTACCCTGCGTCCACGAGCCCCTGGTAGAGCGCATCGCGGTTCCGGCGGTAGAACCCCAGGTCCACCGTGACCCCCTGGAGCCGGGCCACCGCCCGCTGCATCAGGGCCGGCGCGTTCACGTACCCCAGCACCCGGTTCGTGAAGGTGAGGGCCCCCACCACGAGCCCCACGTCGTCCATGCGGGGGCTCACGGCGACGTACCCGATCCGCTCCCCCGGGAGGCTCAGGTCCTTGGAGTACGAGGTGCACACGAACGCGTGGGGGAAGATCTCGAGCACGGGCGGCACCTCGACCCCGTCGTATACGATCTTCCGGTACGGCTCGTCCGAAATGAGGTAGATCCGGCGGCCCAGTTCCGCGGATTTGCGGTCCAGGAGGTCCCGCAGGGCCTCCAGGCTGGCCCGGTCGTACACCTTGCCCGTGGGGTTGTTGGGCGAGTTGATGAGAACCGCCCGGGTCTTGGGCCCGATCGCCTCGTCGAGGGCGTCGAGCCGCAGATCGAAGGTCTCGGTGGTGGGCACGGTGGTCAGCGTGCAGCCGTGGTTCTCCAGATAAAAGTTGTACTCCACGAAGTAGGGCCGCGGCACCACCACCTCGTCGCCGGGATCCAGGATGGCCCGGAACACCGTGTTCAGGGCGCCCCCGGCCCCCACGGTCATGATGATGTGGTCGGCCGAGAGCTCCACCCCCTGCTCCGTCGAGACGTACGCCGCCACCGCGGCCCGCACGTCGGGGAACCCGGCATTGGGCATATACCCGTGACACCCCGGGGGATCGTTCTCCACCAGTTCCTTCAACACCTCCCGGAACCTCTCCGGCGGGTCCAGGTTGGGGTTGCCGAGGCTGAAATCGAACACGTTCTCCGGGCCGAACTCCTGCTTGAGCCTCGCCCCCTCCTCGAACATCTTCCGGATCCAGGAGGCCCTCTCCAGGGCCGTTCGCACGCGCCGGGCAACGGGCATGGCCTACCTCCTCGCGGTGTGGGGTTCGTTCCGGGCTTTCGGGCAGGGCGGCGACTGTAACAGAAGCCCCCGGGCGTCCTCAACCCGGGGACGGCGCGAAAAAAATTCGTCCGTGTCGCCTTTTTTTCCCGATTCGGTTTGACAGGGTCCCGGGCGAAGGGTAGGCTGCCCCCTACACAATCCCGGTCTCCCCGAGATTCGGGGGCCGGGAAAACTTTTTCTGGAGGTAGAGAAAGCATGAAGGCGGAAGAAAACCTGTACGTGGCGATCGACTACACCCTCAGCCTCGACTCGGGCGAGGTGGTGGACAAGTCGGAACCGGGTGAGCCCCTGGGGTTCATCTTCGGCAAGAACCAGATCATCCCCGGCCTGGAGCGCGAACTCCGCGGCATGGAGGAAGGCCAGACGAAGAAGGTCACGGTGGAGCCCGAGGACGCCTACGGCCTCCCGCGCAAGGACCTCCTTCGGGAGATCCCCCGCGAGAACTTCCCGGCCGACATGGAGATCGAGCCCGGCATGGGCTTCGAGGCCCGCGGGCCCCACGGCCCGGTGGTGTTCCGGGTGAACGAGGTCCGGGACGACGTGGTGGTGGCCGACTTCAACCACCCGTTGGCCGGCGAACGGCTCCACTTCGAGGTCACCGTGGCCGAGGTCCGTAAGCCCCGGCCCGAGGAGATGGCCGCGATGTTCCGGGCCAGCGACTGCGAAAGCCCCGACTGCGGGGGCTGCTCCGGCGGCTGCGCCTAACCGGCTGCCGAACGCCAGACCGTACAAAAGGGCCCCTCGGGGCCCTTTTTCTTTTCCGGCTCCCCCTCGCTCGACGGTCAGCACTCGCCCGCCCGCGGCCTTCGGTCCGGGCCGGGCCTACCCGTCCTTCTGGGTTCGCAACCCGGGGAACAGCCGGTCCTCCCGCGGCCCCCACCCCCCGATGGGGCGGGGCCGCTCCACCTCCATCAGGATCTTCCCGTCCCGGAACACGGTGACCGTTCCGGTGGACTCGCTCACCGTCACCGCCACCGCCTTGGTCACCGCCGTGATGCCGGCCGCCGCGTTGTGCCGGGTACCGAGGCCCCGCGGCAGGGGTTCCCCGCCCTGTTCCGGCCGCAGGTACACGCCGGCCGCCTCCACGAGCCCGTCGCCCCGGACCACGAAGGCGCCGTCGATGGCCGCGAACTCCTTGATCGTGGGCTCCAGGGCCGGGTCGAGGATGTTTCGCTCCTCCTCCGGGTAGCCCCGGAACGGGTTCAGCACCATCTGGGTCGACCGGGCGAGCACGTTGTCCGTGTCGCCGATCACGAAGGTGGTGCCCACGGGCTTCCCCTCGCGGCCCTCGTAGCCCAAGGCCACCGCGATGTCCAACACCCGCTCGAACACCTCGGGGTTCACGTGGCTCGAGATCTCCTCGGCGCCGGTGGCCGCAAACATCTCGAACTCCTCCCCCACCTCCATGAACACGATGGTGTCCAGCGCCCCGCTCCCCGCGATGCCCGTGAGGCAGATGAGCCGGTCCCCCCGGCGGAAGAGCCCCCGGGAGAACCCGAGGAGCACGGCGATCTTCACCTGGCCGAGCCGGGTGAGCCGGATGCCGGGCACCCGCACCCACTCCACGTTGTCCCGTTCCACGGCCCCAGAGCTCGCCCCCCGGCTCACGAGCACGAACGAGACGTCCGGCTCCCCCTCCACGAACTCCCGCAGCGCCCCGAGGCCGGGGAACACGTCTGCGTACACCACCACGGCCCGGGCCCCGATCTTCCGGGCCATCTCGGCGGAGTAGTGGAGGATGTCGCGGGTGACGTCCATTTTGGTTCCCGTGCGGACGTGCGGACGTTGGGACGTGCGGACGGTTCGGTAACCTCGCGACGCGCCGGCGTCAAGCCGAGAGACGGCGTCACACGTTGAACCGGAAGTGGATCACGTCGCCGTCCTGGACCACGTAGTCCCGGCCCTCCAGGCGCCACTTGCCGGCCTCCTTGGCCCCCTGCTCTCCCCCATGGGCCACGAAGTCCTCGTACGCGATCACCTCGGCCCGGATGAACCCCTTCTCGAAGTCCGTGTGGATCACGCCGGCCGCCTCGGGCGCCGTGGCCCCGATCCGCACGGTCCAGGCCCGGGCCTCCTTCGGGCCGGCCGTAAAGAAGGTGTGAAGCCCCAAGAGCCGGTACCCGGCCCGGATCACGCGGTTCAGGCCCGGCTCGTCGAGCCCCAGGTCGGCCAGGAACTCGTCTCGCTCCGCCGGGTCGAGCTCCAGGATCTCGGCCTCGATCGCGGCGCACACCACCACCACCTCGGCCCCCTGCTCCGCGGCCCGTTGGCGGACCGCCTCCACCTGGGCGTTGCCCTGGAGCCCCTCCTCGTCCACGTTGGCCACATAGAGCACGGGCTTCCGGGTGATGAGGTGGAGCTCCCGCACGAACCGGAGCTCCTCGCCCCCGAACGAGAGCGCCCGCACCGGCCGCCCCTCCCCCAGGGTTTGCCGCAGCCGCTCGTAGACCACGAGCCGTGCCTGGGCCTCCTTGTCCCCGGACTTGGCGCGGCGCTCCACCCGGGTGATGGCCCGCTCCACGGTCTCGAGATCGGCCAGCGCGAGCTCGGTTTCGATCACGTCGATGTCGCGCAGTGGGTCCACCGAGCCGGCCACGTGCACCACGTCGGGGTCCTCGAAGCACCGCACCACGTGGGCCACCGCGTCGGTCTCCCGGATGTGGCCGAGGAACTGGTTTCCCAGCCCCTCGCCCTTGCTCGCCCCGGCCACGAGCCCGGCGATGTCCACGAACTGCATCGTGGTGGGCGTGACCTGCTTGGGCTTCACGATCTCCGCGATCCGGTCGAGCCGGGGGTCGGGCACGGGCACCACCCCCACGTTGGGGTCGATGGTGCAAAAGGGGTAGTTCTCGGCCGCGATCCCGGCTTTGGTGAGCGCATTGAACAGGGTGGACTTCCCCACGTTGGGAAGCCCCACGATTCCACAGCGAAATCCCATCGGTTTCCCTCT
>CAZUYO010000270.1:0-4224 GCA_964624725.1 uncultured Thermodesulfobacteriota bacterium | reverse complement strand
CCCACCACCTCGTCCGCCAACTGGCCGATCGTGAGCGGCCCGCCGGGCTTGTACCAGTGGTAGAGCCAGTTGATCTGACCCAGGATCCCGAACGCCGCCGTGGTGATGTGGACCGGCCGCACCTTTCCGGCCCGCACACACCGCTCCAGCACCTCCTTGTAGAGCCTCAGGATCTCGGCCTCGGTGCGGCGCACGTGCTTGTACAGGTCGGGCCGGAGGCTCTTTTTCTCCTCCACCAGGACCTTGATCTCCTCGACGTGGTTTTCCATGTGCCCGATCTGAAACCGGATCATCCGCTCCAGGACCTCCAGCGGGGGCCCCCCTTCCTGGAAGGCCTCGCGCACGCCCTCGAGGAGCTCGCCCCCCACCCGGTCCACGATGTGGTAGAGGATGTCCTCTTTGCTCTCGAAGTAGTGGTACACGGTGGCCTTGTTGATGCCCACGCGGTCGGCGAGATCGCGCAGGCTCGCCGCCTCGTACCCCTGCTCGTAGAAGATCCGCACCGCCGCCTCGAGGATCTGCTGCCGCCGGAGATCCGGCTTGAGCCGCCTGCGTCCCGCCATGGTGACCCCTTTCTCTACCGACCGGCCGTTCGACCGAACGCTATCGGACCACAAACAGCGTGTCAAGAAGAACTTGCCCCCTGCGGCCTTGCCGGATCCCCACGGCGCGCTACACTCGCGCGAAACTTCCACGCCGACCGGAGGGAAGCCGTCATGGCCGTGCTGATCCTGGCGGAAAACGGGTTTGAGGATTTGGAGCTCCTGGTACCCCTGTACCGGCTCCGGGAGGAGGGCTACGCGCCGGTCGTGGCCTCGGGCCGGCCCGGCCGGATCCGGGGGAAGATGGGCTACGAGGTGGAGGCCGAACGGGCCTACGGGGGCTGCCGCAGCGGGGAGTTCCGGGGGCTCGTGATCCCCGGCGGCAAGAGCCCCGAACGGGTCCGGCTGGCCGAGGAGGCGCTGGAGCTCGTGCGGGCCTTCGTGCGGGAGGGGAAACCCGTGGCCGCCATCTGCCACGGGCCCCAGGTGCTCGTGTCGGCCGGGGTGGTCAAGGGCCGGCGGATGACCTGCTACGTGGGGATCCGCGACGACCTCAAGGCCGCCGGCGCCCTCTACGAGGACGCCCCCTGCGTGGTGGACCGGCCGTTCGTGACCTCCCGGGTCCCGGACGACCTGCCGCGGTTCTGCGAGGCCCTCATGCGGGAGCTTCGCCGGACCCGCTGACCGGCGCCGGGTCGTCCCACCCCGGCACCCGGTCCTCGAACACCGGGATCCGGGAGCGGGCCTCCCCGTTCCGGCGGGGGTCCACCTCCACCACCGCCACGCCCTCGTCGCCCCCGAGGTGGACTGCCACCTCGCCCCAGGGATCCACCGCCTGGCTCGCGCCCTCGAACACGACCCCCCGGCCCGGGCCCACCCGGTTCACGCCCAGCACCCACCAGGCGTTCTCCACGGCCCGGGCCCGCAGCAGGAGCTCCCAGTGGGGGGTGCGGGGGTGGGGCCACTCGGCCGGCACCACCAGGGCCTGGGCCCCGGCCAGGGCGAGCCGGCGGCAGAACACGGGGAACCGCAGGTCGTAGCACACCGCCACCGCGATCCGGCCCAGGGAGGTGTCCCACACCCGGGGCCCCCTCCCGGCCGCGAGGTGGCGGTGCTCGTCCATCAACCGGAACCGGTGGACCTTGGGGTAGAGGGCGTGGATTTGGCCGTCGGGCTCCACGAAGAAGGCGGCGTTCGCCACCCCGCCCTGCCAGGGATGAAGGAGGCTCCCGGCCCACCCCACGCCGCGCCCCCGGGCGGCCCGGGCCAGGGCCTCGAGGGTCCTGGGGCCGGCGGCGGCCAGCTCCCGGGCCCGCTCCAGGGCGTACCCGGTGGAGAAGAGCTCCGGCAGCACGAAAAGTTCGGCCTCGGCCCCGGCGGTCAGGTCCAGGGCCCTCTGGAGGTTCCGATCCGGTTCGGCCTCGGCGATCGTCATCTGCACGAGGCCCGCCCGCCATCCCGCGCGACCTGGAAGCACCGCGGCAGTCTCCCTCACTCCAGCATCGCCCGGATCCCCGAAAAGAAGTTCCGGGCCATCTCTTTTTCCTCGGCCTCGTCGGGCGGGGGGCCCCGGTCCTCGGTGAGCACCGCCGGGATCTCGGCCAGGAACCGGCTGGGCCGGCTCGGCCGGAGCACCCCCTGGCGCCGCCGGGCCCGGGCATGGCACAGGTAGAGCTCCTCCCGGGCCCGGGTCATGCCCACGTAGCACAGCCGCCGCTCCTCGTCGAGCTCGGCGAGCGGCGCCTCGGGGTCCCGCCGGTGGGGCAGGAGCCCCTCCTCCATCCCGGCCAGGAACACCACCGGGAACTCGAGCCCCTTGGCGCCGTGGAGCGTCATGAGGGTCACCTCGTCGCCCCCCTCGTCCTCGTCCGAGGGCGGGTCGAGGCTGAGCCGCTCGATGAACGCCAACGGATCCACCCGGCCCCCGGTCTTGGGGGCGTCCTCCACCGAGGCCGCCAGCTCGTCCAGGATCTCCATGCGCCGGGCCACCACCTTGGGCGACCGGTACGTGGCCTCCACCTCGGCCCGGAGCCCGGCCTCGTCGATCAGGTCCCGGAGCCCGGACGCCGTGAGGCCCTCCTCCCGGAACCGCCGGCCGAACCGGTCGAGGATCTCGGTGAGGGCCCGGGCCCCCGCCCGGGCGTGCCCGGTGAGCCCCTCGCCCTCCCGGAGCACCTGGCGAAGGGTGCGGCCCGTCTGGCGCGCCCGCTCCTGAAGAAGGAGGAGGGTGCGGGGCCCCAGGCCCCGTTTGGGCACGTTGGCGATCCGGACCAGGCTCGCCTCGTCCCGGGGGTTCACCACGGCCTTGAGGTAGGCGAGGAGGTCCCGGACCTCCTTGCGGTCGTAGAACCGGGTGCCCCCCACCACCCGGTGGGGGATGCCGTGGGACCGGAACACCTCCTCGAACGGCCGGGACTGGGCGTTGGTGCGGTAGAGCACCGCGAAGTCCGACCACGGCCGGCGCCGGCGGAACCGCTCGGCCAGGATCACCGAGGCCACCTGCTCGGCCTCGTCGGCGCCGTCGGCCGCCTCGATCCAGCCCAGGGGCCGGCCCGGCCCGGCGCGGGTCCAGAGCTTCTTGGGCCGGCGGCCGGGGATCCGGGCCACCACGGCGTGGGCCGCGTCGAGCACGGTGGCGGTGCTGCGGTAGTTCTCCTCCAGGAGCACCACCCGGGCCCCCGGGAAATGCTCCTCGAACCGCAGGATGAGCTCCACCTTGGCCCCCCGCCAGCCGTAGATCGCCTGGTCGTCGTCTCCCACCACCGTGAGGTTCGGCCGGCGGGCCGCCAGCACCCGCAGGAGCTCGAACTGCACCGGGTTCGTGTCCTGGTACTCGTCCACCAGGATGTAGTGGAACCGCTCCTGCCAGTAGAGCCGCGCGTCGTCGTGGTCGCGGAAGATCTCGAGCGGCAGGAGCAGAAGGTCGTCGAAGTCCACGGCCCGCTGGGCCCGCAGGAGGTCCTGGTACGTCCGGTAGGCCCGCCGCAGGGCCTGGCTCTCGGCCCCGCCCACCGGCACCGCGTCGGGACCGATCCCCTGGTTCTTCCAGTAGCTGATGAAGGCCTGCACCTCTCCGGGATCGATCTTGAGCCCCTGGTCCCGCACCACCTGGCGCACGAGGGCCCGCTGGTCCGACTCGGTGTGGAGGCTCAGGGTCCCGCCCCACCCGAGCCGTTTCACCTCGGCCCGCAGGATCTGGAGCCCCAGGGCGTGGAAGGTGCTCACCGTGAGCCCCTCGGAGCGGGTCCGGCCCACGAGCCCCCGCACCCGCTCGGCCACCTCCCGCGCGGCCTTGTTGGTGAACGAGAGGGCGAGAATCCGCTCCGGAGCCACCCCGCGCTCGATGAGGTGGCCGATCCGGTAGGTGATGACCCGGGTCTTGCCCGACCCGGCCCCGGCCAGCACGAGGAGCGGCCCCTCCCCGTGGAGCACCGCCTCACGCTGGCGGTCGTTGAGGCCCGAAAGGTCCATGCCCTACCCCCGGTCCGGGAACACCGGCCCGGCGGTCGCCTCCTCGGGCAACCGGCCCCGGACCACCCAGCCCAGGTCGAAGGAGGCGCCGCAGCTCGGGCAGATGAGCCCGACGCGCATCGCCTCCTCCCCCTCGGGTCGAAGGCACACGTGAAACCCGCGGCCGTAGCCGCAGGACGGGCAGACGCGAAACTCGTTCATGTTCGTCTCC
>CAZUYO010000269.1:0-4233 GCA_964624725.1 uncultured Thermodesulfobacteriota bacterium | reverse complement strand
CCCGGCCGGTAATAGGCCAGGCGGGGGGCGAAGGGGTAGCAAAGCTGCTCCAGGTGCTCGCGCTGGTCCCCGGGGAGGGACGCGGCGGCCTCCACCGCCCGGACGTTCGCCTCCACCTGCTCGGGGCTGTCGCACCCCACGCTGGCCACCTGAACCCCGGGGGTGGACAGGGCGTACCGGAGGAACGCCTCCGGCCCGGGCGCCCCCGGCACCTGGCCGACGAGACCCCGGCACAGGGTCTTCATGGCCACCACCCCGAGGCCCCGGCGGGCCGCCTCGGCCACGGCGGTGTCGGGGAAGCCCCGGAACGCGGCCTCGGCCGGGTTCACCGGGCAGAGCACCACGTCCACGGGCAGGAGATCCATCGCCCGCACGAGCAGGCCCGGGTCCTCGTGCCCCGACACCCCCAAAAACCGCACCTCCCCCTTGTCCCGGGCCTTGAGGGCCACCTCCAGCGCGCCGCCGGGGCCGGCGATGGTCAGAAGGTCGTCCTCGGACCGGATGTCGTGGAAGTACCACAGGTCCACCCGGTCGGTGCGCAGCAGGGCGAGGCTCTCGTCCAGGTGGGCCCGGGCCGCCCGGGCCCGGCGGGCATGGGTTTTGGTGGCCAGGAACACCCGGTCGCGGGTGGGCCCCAGGCTCCGGCCCAGATACTCCTCGCTCCCGGCGTAGGCCCGGGCTGACTCGAAGTAGGTGACCCCGAGGTCGAGGGCCCGTCGGATCACGGCCTCCGCGTCGCGGAACCGCCCGTGGGTGCGCAGGATCCCCTCGCCCCCGAGGCCGAAGGCGGTGACCTCGACGCCGGTCTTTCCGAGGATGCGCGTGGGCAGCGGCATGGCTGGCTCGTTCGGCTAGAACGCTGGAAAGCTGGAAGGCTGGAACGCGGGAACACTTAGATCCGCTTCGCAGTCTAGCGTGGTTCTGGTCGGGCGCAAGGCCCGCCTTCCGCTCCCGTCGGACCCGGATTGCCGTCGGGTTCCCAAAGGCAGGGCGGCGCCGACGCCGCGATCGGGGGGGAAGGGCCCGGGGAGTGGGCTCCCGGGGAGGCGCCGCGGTTCGCCCCGGGCAAGCGGACCGTCTTCGGGCGCCCGAGCCTTCAAGCTTTCCAGCTTCCCAGCCTTCCCGCCTTTCAGCGGTAGAACACCTCCGGCAGCCACAGGCTCACGGCGGGCACGTAGGTCACGATGGCGAGCGCCAGGAGCAGGAGCGCGAGGAACGGCAACGTGGCCCGGGCCACATAGCCCATGGGCTTTCGGGTGAGCCCCATGGCCACGAAGAGGTTGAGCCCGAAGGGCGGGGTGAGGAACCCGAACTCGATCACGAGCACCATGACGATGCCGTAGTGCACCGGGTCGATCCCGAGCCGCCGAAGGGTCTCGGCGAAGATCGGCGACAGGATCAGCATGGCCGACACGTCGTCCATGACCGAGCCCAGGGCCAGAAACAGCAGGTTCACCCACAAAAGGAACGCCCAGGGGGTCTCGACCCGCTCCACCACCCACTCGGCCACGGCCGCCGGAAGCCCCTCGGCGGTGAGGAGCCACACGAAGGTCATGGCCCCGGCCAGGATGAGCAGGAGGCACCCGGAGAGCACGGCCGACTCCACGAGCGACCGGTGGAGCCCCCGCCAGGTGAGCTCCCGGTACACCACGGCCTCCACGACGAGGGCGTACACCACGCTCACGGCCGCGGCCTCGGTGGGGGTGAAGGCGCCGGTGTAGATGCCCCCCAACACGATGACCGGGAGCAGAAGGGCCCAGATCCCTTGCCGCACGGCCCCCAGGGCCTCGGCCCAGGTGAGGCCGCCCTCCACCCGCCAGTCCTCCCGGTGGGCCCGCCAGAGCACGTAGGCCGCGAACACCGCGCCGATCAGGAGCCCCGGGCCGATGCCGGCCATGAAGAGCTCGGCCACCGAAACGTTCATGACGAGGGCGTAGAGGATCATCGGGATCGACGGCGGGATCACGATGCCCAGGGACCCCGCGCTCGTGATGAGCCCCACCGAGAAGTCCTCGGGATAGCCGTTCTTCACGAGGGCCGGGATCATGATCGACCCGATCGCCACCACCGTGGCCGGGCTCGAGCCGGAAAGGGCGGCGAAGAACATGCAGGCGAGCACGGCGGTGACGGCGAGCCCACCCCGCTTCGTGCCCACGAGCGCCCGCATCACGTCCACAAGCCGCCGGGCCATGGCCCCCTCGGTCATGATCCGGCCGGCCAGGATGAAAAACGGGATCGCCAGGAGCACGAAGTTGTCGAGCGCATTGAAGAGCTGCTGGGGGATGATGAGGAGCGGGGTGGTGGTGTGGAGCCGAAGCGCGAGGGCCGTGACCCCCACCATGACGGCGGCGATGGGGAGCCCCAGGAGCAGGAGGCCCGCGAAGGTGGCAACGACGGTGGCCAGCACCGGGTCAGCCCTGCTCCCGGCCGGGTGCGAGCCCCCGGCCCCGGGCGGCCCACAGGAGGCCGTCGGCCAGGAACCGAAGGGCCATGGTGGCCGAAAAGAGCGGGATCGCGGCGTAGGGCACCCACATGGGGAGCCGGAGGGAGGCGCTCGTCACCCCGAACCGGTGGAGCTTGGCCGCGTGCTCGTACCCGTACCAGGTCACCAACGCGAAGAGCGCGGCGGTGAGGACTCCCGCCACGGCGCGCAACGCCCGCCGACCGCCGGGGGGCAGCAGCCGGTCCAGGAGCTCGACCGAGAAGTGGGTGCCGTGGCGCACCCCCACGCTGGCTCCGAGGAAGGTCAGCGCGATGCAGCCGTACCGGCCGGCCTCCTCGGCCCAGTCGATGCCCGTGCCGAAGGCGTACCGGAGCACCACCTGGACAAACCCCAGGAGCGCCAATGCGAGGAGGCCCCACCCGAGCAGGGCCTCCTCGACCTTCTCCACGGCGTTCAGCAGACGCACGTCCCTACTTCCCCTGGTGCTCCTTCACCTTGCCCAGCAGGAAGTCCACGAAGTCGCCGCCGATCTGGGGCCGGTATTTCGCGTAGATGGGCTCCACGGCCTTGCGGAACGCGGCCCGCTCGTCGGCCGTGAGGTCCACCACCTCGATCCCGTTCTTCTTGCAGTACTCGTCCACCGAGATGCCGAGCTTGGGCAGTTTCTGGTGGAGCTTGGCGTTCACCTCCCGGTTCGTGCGGGTGCACTCCCGGGCGCCCTTCCGGAGGGCCTCCTGCACGTTCTTGGGCAGGCTGTTCCAGAAATCCGCGTTCACCACGATGACCGTCTCGGTCAGGGTGTGGTTCAGGAGGGTCACGTGTTTGTTGACCTCGGTGAACTTCATGAGCACCGAGGTGAGGAGCGGGTTGTCCTGGCCGTCGATCACCCCCTGCTGGAGGGCGTTATACACCTCGGGGAACGGCATCGGCACCGGGGTCACCCCGAGGAGCTTGAAGGTGTCGAGGAAAATCGGGGCCTCCATGAGCCGGAGCTTGAGCCCCTTGAGATCCTCGGGCTTCCGGACCGTTCGCTTGGAGTTCGTGAGGTGGCGGAACTCGTTTTCCGCAAACCCGATGGCCACGAACCCCTTGGGCTCGAAGAACCGGAAGAACTCCTTTTGGAACTCGGGGTCGTCGAGCACGGCGTAGGCGGTTTTGCGGTCGGGCCACAGAAACGGCAGGTCGAGCGCCGCGGCCTGGGGCACGAAGTTGGAGAGCACGGCCGTGGTGATGGCCGCCATCTGGAGCGTGCCCATCTGGACCTGCTCGGCCATGGACCGTTCGCCGCCGAGTTGGCCCAGCGGGAACACCTTGACCTCCCACGCGCCCCCGGTTTCCTGCTTCACCACCTCGGCGAGCTTCAAGAGCCCCTGGTGCTGGCCGTGGAACGGTGGGGCCACGTGGCCCAGCTTGATCTCCTTGGCGGCCCACGCCGGGCCGACGGCCAACGCGAGAACGACGGCGAGGATCCCGACCCAACCCTTTCGCATGACCTTCCTCCTTTTTCGCTGGGGCCAAACGGCAAGTTGTGTTGCCCAAACGACGAAACGAGCCTAGGCCGCGGGGCTCCCATTGTCAACCCACCGGTGGGTGGGGAACCGGTTCCGCGCTTTACAGCCCCGCCGAATAAACTATGTTTGCCGTGCGCGGTGGAGAGAGGGGGAAGGCCGCCCGCCGTGGCAACCCCCGCGGAGCCGGGCCGTGACGCGGAAACCCAAGAACGATTCACGGCCGCCCAGCCGCCGAAAGCTCCGGTAGGCCACCGAGCGCGGCCTTTTCGCAGGCACAAT
>CAZUYO010000268.1:0-4234 GCA_964624725.1 uncultured Thermodesulfobacteriota bacterium | reverse complement strand
AGCCGCCTAGCTGCCCGGCAGCCCAGCCGCCTAGCCGAAGTTCCTTGGAGCCTTTCTACCCCGGCGCGCGGCACGGGCGAAACCCCTTTGGTTGACGCCGGCCCCCGGCTCACGGTAAACGAACATCCGTTGGCCTCGCGAGGTTTTCTCCCCTTTCCCCTCGGGCGCGCCGGACACCCCAGGCCTCACGGACGCGAGACGACGTGCTCATCCTCCTCAGCAACGACGACGGCATCCACGCCCCAGGGCTTGCCACCCTGGCCCGGGCCCTCTCGGCCCTGGGACGGGTGGTGGTGGTGGCGCCCGACCGGGAGCGGAGCGCGGTGGGCCACGCCCTCACCCTCCACCGGCCGCTTCGGTTGACCCGGATCCGGGACGGCTGGTTTGCGGTGGACGGCACCCCCACCGACTGCGTCCACCTGGGCCTTCACGGGCTTCTCGAAACCGCGCCCGATCTCGTGGTGGCCGGGATCAACCACGGGCCGAACCTGGCCGACGACATCACGTACTCCGGCACCGTCGCGGTGGCCCTCGAGGGCGCCCTGATGGGGGTGCCGAGCTTCGCGGTGTCGGTGGCGGCCGACACCGGGGCCCGGTTCGGTGCCGCGGCCGAGGTGGCCGTCCGGGTGGCCCGGGCGGTGGCGGCCCGCGGGCTGCCGGCGGGCACCTTCCTCAACGTGAACGTGCCGAGCGCCGATCGGTACGGCGAGATCGAGGGGATCCGGGTGACCCGCCAGGGGAAGCGGGTGTACGGCAGCGGGGTGGTGCGCAAGCACGACCCCCGGGGCCGGGAGTACTTCTGGATCGGGGTGCGGGAGTTGGGCCGGGTGGTGCGCACCGGCGATACCGACGTGGAGGCCGTGGAGGAGGGGTACGCCTCGATCACGCCGATCCGCACCGACCTGACCGATCGGACCTTCCTAGGGGAGTTGACGCGCTGGGCGTGGGACGCCGGCGCCGAGGGGTGACGAACGTGGGATCGTGGGATGCCATCGTGGTGGGGGCCGGGGCGGCCGGGATCTTCGCCGCACGGGAGTTCGCCCGGGCCGGAAAGCGGGTTCTCCTCCTGGAGAAGGGGGGCGGCCTCCCCGAGCGGCGCTGTCCGCGCCGGGAGGTGGCCCAGGGATGCCGGCGGTGCGTGCCGTGCCAGCTCCTGTCCGGATGGGGCGGGGCCGGGGCGTTCAGCGACGGCAAGCTGAGCCTCTCGCCCCAGGTGGGCGGATTTCTCGGCGAGTTCGTTCCCGGGCCGGCGCTCCGGGAGCTCCTGGACGAGGTGGACGGGGTGTGGCGGGCCCACGGGGCGCCCCAGGAGGTGTACGGCGCCGAGGTGCCCGAGTGGCAGGACCTGCGCGACCGGGCCGAGGCCGCGGGGCTGGTGCTCGTGGAGAACCCGGTGCGCCACATGGGGACCGAGGTCTGCCGGCAGGTGCTCGCGAGCCTCCACCGGGAGCTCGCCGGCTCGGTGGAGATCCGGTTCCACACGCCGTGCAAGGGGGTGGCGGTGGAGGAGGGGCGGGTTCGGGGGGTTCGCACCGACGAGGCGCTCGAGGAGGCCCCCGTGGTCGTGTTGGCCCCGGGCCGGCTGGGCGCCGGGTGGGTCCGGGAACTGGCGGCCGACCTGGGGCTTCGCACCCGGCCGAACCCGGTGGACATCGGGGTGCGGGTGGAGTGCCCGGCCGAGGTGATGGAGGCCGTGACCTCGGTGCTGTACGAGGCCAAGCTCTACTACGAGTCGCCCACGTTCCGGGACGAGGTGCGCACCTTCTGCATGAATCCCCGGGGCGAGGTGGTCCACGAGGTGTACGAGGACTGCCTCACCGTCAACGGCCACGCCTACGCCGCCCACCGGACGGCGGCCACCAACTTCGCCCTGCTGGTGAAGACCGCCTTCACCGAACCCTTCGACGACCCCATCGCCTACGGCCGCTCCATCGCGCGGCTCGCGAACCTGATCGGCGGGGGGATTCTGGTGCAGCGGTTCACCGATCTCACGGCCGGACGGCGGTCCACACCCGAGCGGGTCGCCAAGGTCTCGGTGCCCCCCACCCTCCACGACGCCACCCCGGGGGATCTTTCGTTCGCCCTGCCCCATCGGCACCTCACGGACCTCATCGAAACGCTCTACGCGCTCGACGCCTTCTGCCCGGGGCTCGCCGGGCCCGACACGCTCCTGTACGGCGTGGAGGTCAAGTTCTACTCGAACCGCCTCGAGCTCGATTCCCGGCTCGAAACCCCGATCCGGGGGCTGTTCGGCGCCGGCGACGGGGTCGGGGTGAGCCGGGGGCTCATGCAGGCCAGCGCCTCGGGCGTGTGGGCGGCCCGCGCGGCCCTGGAGGCGTGAGGGTGGACCGGTTCGCGGCCGCCCGGCGCCGCATGGTGGAGACCCTGGCGCGCGAGCTGCCCCGCTGTCCGGCCGAGGTGCTCGAGGCCCTCGAGCGGGTGCCCCGGCACCGGTTCGTGGACGAGGCCCTGTGGGGCCGGGCCTACCGGGACGAGGCCCTGCCCATCGGCCACGGCCAGACGATCACCAAGCCCTCCACCGTGGCCCGGATGACGGCGGCGCTCGATCCGGGGCCCGGGGACCGCGTGCTCGAGGTGGGCACGGGCTCCGGGTACCAGGCCGCCGTGTTGGCCGTGCTGGCGGAGCGGGTGTTCACCGTGGAGCGGGTGCTGCCGCTCGCGGTGCGGGCCCGGGCGCGGCTGGACCGCCTGGGCATCCGCAACGTGGAGATCCGGCCGGGGGACGGTCGGGCCGGCTGGCCGGACCACGCACCCTTCGACGCGGTACTGGTCACGGCTGCGGCACCGGAGATCCCGGCGGCCCTGTTCGATCAGGTGCGGCCCGGGGGCCGGCTCGTGGCCCCGGTGGGCGAAGGGGAGGTCCAGCGGATCGTCCGGTGGATGCGGGGGCCCGAGGGGTGGACCCGGGAGGAGCTGGACCCGTGCCGGTTCGTCCCCCTGCGCGAAGGGGTGGGAAGCGCGTGAGCGGGCGAAGGACGCAGATCGCCGTGGTGGGGGCCGGAACGGCCGACCCCGTCACCTACGAGCTCGCCCGGCGGGTGGGCCGGGCCGCGGCCCGGGCCGGGGCGACGGTGGTGTGCGGGGGGCTCGGGGGCGCCATGGAGGCGGCCTGTCGCGGGGCCCGGGAGGTCGGCGGGACCGCGGTGGCCCTCCTGCCCGGGACCGACCCCCGGGCCGCCAACCCCTGGGCCGAGGTGGTGATCCCCACGGGTCTGGGCCACGCCCGAAACGTGCTCGTGGTGCAGTCGGGGGATGCCGTGGTGGCGCTTCCGGGCTCGTGGGGCACCCTGAGCGAGATCGCCCTGGCCCGCAAGGTGGGCCGGCCCGTGGTGGCGGTGGGGGCCTGGCGCCACCTGGACGGGGTGGAGGTGGTTGAGGACCCGGAGGAGGCGGTGCGCCGGGCGTTGGAGCTCGTGCGGGGGGCGTGAGCGTCCCCCGGGGGGCCGACCCGCCGCACATGCGAGGAGCCATGGGATCCACGGGAGGTGTCGGCAGCGTGTGGCGGGGGATCCTCCTGGCGGCGGCCCTCGCGGCCTGCGGGACCCCCTACGCCGTGCGGCACCGGGTCGAGCCCGGGGAGACCCTGTCCCGGGTGGCGCGGCGGTACGGGGTGGCCGAGGCGGAGCTGCGGCGGTTCAACCGCCTGGGCCCCGGGGATGAGGTCCGGCCGGGGGATGTGGTGTTCGTGCCCGGTGGATCCCGCCGGGCGGCGTCCCCGACCGAGCCGCCGGCCCCGGGGCCGGCCGAACCGTCCCGGTCGCCCCCGGCCCAGGCCCGACCGGCGCCCCGGCCGAAGACCCCGCCTTCTTCCCCCGCGCCGGCGAAGCCCCGGGCCCCGGCGGACTGGCCCGTGGCCGGGAAGATCGTGCGGGAGTTCGCGCCCGAGCGGGGCAGCCGCGGGGTGGACCTGGCCGTGCCGGAGGGCACGCCGGTGCGGGCCGTGCGGCCGGGCGAGGTGGCCTACGCGGGAACCCCCTCGCCCGCCTACGGTGGGCTCGTGGTGCTCCGGCATCCGGACGGGCTCTACACGGTGTACGGGAACCTCGCCTCGGTGGGGGTGGACCGCGGCGAGCGGGTGGAGCAGGGCGAGGTCGTGGGCACCTCGGGCCCGGCCCGCCGGGGTCTGGGGCCCCACGTGCATTTCGAGGTGCGGCGAGGCGAGGAGCCCGTGGACCCACGGTCGGTTTTCTCCGGATCGTAACGGGCTTTCCCG
>CAZUYO010000267.1:1163-4240 GCA_964624725.1 uncultured Thermodesulfobacteriota bacterium | reverse complement strand
CCCCCGTCCACCCGCGGTTCCCCCGCCGGGTCACGACGCGATCGGGAGGTTTCCATGGAGTTCCACGACGCCAACTTCGCCCCCCTCACCCCCCTGGATTTCCTCGAACGGAGCGCCCGGGTGTTCCGGGAGCGGCCGGCCGCGGTCTACGGCGACCGCATCTTGACCTACGGGGAGTTCGGCCGGCGGTGCGATGCCCTGGCCCGGGCCCTCCGGGACGCCGGGGTCGGACCCGGCGACCGGGTGGCCGCGCTGCTGCCTAACGTGCCGGCCATGCTGGAGGCCCATTTCGGGGTCCCGAAGGCCGGAGGGGTTCTCGTGGCCATCAACACCCGGCTGTCCGCCGACGAGGTGGCCTACATCCTGGGCCACGCCGAGCCCAAGGTGCTCCTCGTGGACCCGGAACTCGCGGCCGGGGTCCGGCCGGCCATCAAGGGGTTCCCGGGGCTCGTGGTCCACGTCGCCGACGCGAAGGCCGAAGGGGAGACCTGGGCGCCGGAGGGCCCGGAGTACGAGGCCTTTCTCGCTTCCGCCTCCCCCGAGCCGGTGGGGTTCCGGGTGACCGACGAGGCCGCCCCCATCTCCATCAACTACACCTCGGGCACCACCGGAAACCCCAAGGGGGTGGTGTACTCCCACCGGGGCGCGGCCCTGAACGCCCTCGGGGAGATCGTGGAGACCGGGCTTTCGGCCTACAGCGTGTACCTCTGGACCCTGCCCATGTTCCACTGCAACGGGTGGTGCTTCCCCTGGGCCGTGACCGCCGTGGGCGGTACCCACGTGTGCCAACGGAGGTTCGACCCGGCCGAGGCGTACCGGCTCATCGATCGGTGGGGGGTCACCCACCTGTGCGGCGCCCCCACGGTGCTCCGGATGCTGGTGGCGGCGCGGCCTTCCGCCGACTACCGGTTCGCCCGGCCCGTGCACATCGTCACGGCGGCCGCCCCGCCCAGCCCCACCCTGATCGGCCAGGTGGAGGAGATGGGAGCCCGGATCACCCACGTGTACGGGCTGACCGAGGTCTACGGCCCCCACACCGTGTGCGCCTGGCACCCGGAGTGGGACGAGCTTCCCCTCGAGGAACGGGCCCGGCGCAAGGCCCGCCAGGGGGTGGCCTACACCCATGCGGTGTACCTGCGGGTGGTGGACGAGCACATGGAGGACGTGCCGGCGGACGGCCAGACCCTGGGCGAGGTGGTGATGCGGGGCAACAACGTGATGCTCGGCTACTTCCGCCAACCCGAGGCCACGGCCGAGGCGTTCCGGGGCGGGTGGTTCCACAGCGGCGACCTCGCCGTGGTCCACCCCGACGGGTACATCGAACTCAAGGACCGGAAGAAGGACATCATCATCTCGGGCGGGGAGAACATCTCCACGATCGAGGTGGAGAACACGCTCTACAAGCACCCCGGGGTGGCCGAGGTGGCCGTCATCGGGGTACCCGACGACACCTGGGGCGAGGTGCCCAAGGCCTTCGTGACCCCCAAGCCCGGGGTCACCCTGACGGCCGAGGAGCTCCGGGCGTTCTGCCGGGAGCGGCTCGCCCATTTCAAATGCCCGAAGGCGTTCGAGTTCTGCGACCTCCCGAAAACGAGCACCGGGAAGATCCGCAAAAACGTGCTGCGGGAGCGGGAGTGGGCCGGCCGCTCGGAACGGATCCGCGGGTAGGCCTTCTCACCGCAGGTTCCGGAGCGTGGCCGCGCCCAACACCGCCAACCCGATCCCGACCGGCCCCAGGTACCGCAGCGTGACACGGGTGAGATCCCGGACCTGGTGCGCAAAGCTCAGATCGCGGCGGTTCCGTGCCTCCGCCTGGAACGCCCGCCGGGCCGGGGGGATCGTCCACAGGATCAGGTTGGTCATGAGGCCCGCCGGCCCCAGGGTGGCCACCGCGGGGCCGAACACGAGCATCAGGCTGGGGACGAGGGCGCGAAACCCGATCCCCTCGGGCCAAAACTCGCCCAGACGGCCGGCGTGCTCCGGCACCAGAACCACGTGGAGGGCCCAGGCCAACCGGAACCCGCCGTAGGCCAAGGCGGCCCACCCGCCCAGGAACACGATCACCTTGGGCAGGTGCCAAAGCGAGCGACGATGCCGCCGTCGCTCCCGCCACCCCGGCCGGGTCCGGTCCAGAAATCGCCCGAGTCCCCTACCCCACGGCATGGCGCCACCCCGTCGGCGTCACGCCCCGCCCGCCTCCCGGACCCGGCGGATCAAAAGCCCGCAGCAGGCCCGGATGTTCTCCGGGCTGTAGCAGGTGAGCTCGTCCCGGTACACCTCGGCGAAAAGGGCCTCCGCCAGGGCCTCGTCGGTCCCCTCGTGGGCCAGCACCCGCTCCCGCAGGGCCCGGGCGGCCCCCTCGGCCGCGGCCAGGGCGTCCCGGGCCGCCTCCCCGGCCAGCGCCCCCTGGTGCCCCAGGGCCACGATCCCGGGCGCCGCCTGCCGGATCCGTGCCAGGGTTTCCAGGTAGGGGCCGTAGCCGGTGAAGAACAGCGGCATGAACCCGCCGTCCCCGTACCGGAACCCCAGGGAGTCGGAGGCGAAGATCAGGTTTCGCTCCGGGATACGGACCAGAAGATTTCCGGGCGAGTGGCCGTGGGCCTCCCAGAACTCCAGGGTGAGCCCGCCGAGATCGATCCGAGCCCCCTCGGCGAACGCGTCGGCATCCCCGAGATCCGGCGGCTCCGGCTCGGGGGGCCTTGCCACGTTCTCGCCCCGTCGCCGGAGCGCCTCGGCCATGAACCGGTCCTCGGCCCCGAACCCGGCGGCGGCCCGGGGATGGGCCAGAAACTCCCGGGCGCCGGGGGCCACGACGACCCGGGCGTCCGGGTAGCGCTCCCGCAGGGGGCGAAGCCCGCTCACGTGGTCGGTGTGGGGATGGGTGACCACCAGGAGATCCGGCTCCACGCCCAGGCGCTCGAGGTTCCCCACCACCCGGCCCGCCACGGCCGAGATCCCCACCTCCACCAGGGCGGCCCTCTCCCCTCCCCGCACCAGGTACACGTCGAAGAGGGGATGGCCCACGTTCCAGACGTTCTCGCACAGTTCCCGCACGCTCTCGCCTCCGGCAGCTTCGG
>CAZUYO010000267.1:0-1063 GCA_964624725.1 uncultured Thermodesulfobacteriota bacterium | reverse complement strand
GTCCCGGCGGTTCCGTTCCCGCGCCCGGCCCAAGGGCCCGGGAACGCCTCCACCCCCCTCCGTGTCCTCCGTGCCCTCCGTGGTGGAATGATTTTCGGCCTTCGGCCGTCAGCCGCCTTTCTCCCCGCGGCGGCTTTGCTCCAGCGCCCGCACGAGGTCGGTGAGCACCCGGTACGTGGGGGTGGGAACGCCGTGGCGTTCGCCGTAGGCCACCACCCGGGCGCCCAGGTACTCGATCTCGGTGGGCTTTCCGGCCGCCAGGTCGTGGCACATGGAGTCCTTGTGGACCCCGGCCTTCTCCAGGTAGGCCACCACCTGGGCCAGGTACTCCTCCCCGAGGTCGTATCCCAGGGCCCGGGCCACGGCCAGCACCTCCCGGAAGCAGGCATCGGCCACCCGCCGGCTCGGCGGCGAGGTGAGGGCCTCCCGCAGCGTCATGTCGGCCAGGGCGCAGATCGGGGCCATGGTGCACTTCATGACCATCTTCTTCCACACGAAAAGGCCGATGTCGTCCACGGCCTCCGTGGGGAGGCCCCCTGCGGTGAGGGCCTCGGCCAGGGCGGCCGCCCGCTCCCGGCCCGCCGGCGACACGGCCCCCAGATGGTTCGGGGGGTTGAAGAACGCCACCTCGGCCTCGCCGGGCCCGCGCAGGGCGCACCCGTAGTTCAGAACCATCCGGAACGCGCTCTCCGCCCCGAACCGTTCGGCCACGTCGTCTTCGGTGCCGAGGCCGTTGTGGCAACTCACCACGGCGGTCTCCCCGGGCCGGACCGCGGGTTCCAGGGCGTCCAGAACCCGGGGGAGGTCGTAGGTCTTGGTGCACAGGAACACGGCGTCGGCCCCGCGGCCCGCGAGACCTTCCGGTCCCACCACGACCTCCCCGACCCGCGCCGCCTTCTCCACCGCACCGGTCACCCGCAGCCCCCGGGCCCGCAGGGCCTCGGCCGCTTCCGGCCGGGACACCACGAGAATCGTCTCGGGGCACCTTTCCAACAGGGCCGCCGCCAGCACGGTGCCCGTGGCCCCCACCCCCACCACCGCCGGTCGTTCGATGCGCATCGTT
>CAZUYO010000266.1:0-4260 GCA_964624725.1 uncultured Thermodesulfobacteriota bacterium | reverse complement strand
GCGGGGGAGAGGGGGTGGGCGCCGGCCATGTTGCAGCCTCCGCACGATGAGTCGTCCCGGGCCGCGGCCCAGGCCCTCGTTTTCGACCTCCCGGGGTTCCACGCCCCGATTCGATAGCCCTGCCCCGCGGCGGTGTCAACACCCCTCCCTTGTCCCCGACCGCCGGTTTGGTTATGGTCAAACTCCGTTTATTGGGACGGATTCGAAGCTCGGTTTCGCCATTTCGAAGAGAGGAGGAATCTCGCCATGGCCAAGCTCCTGTGGACCCCGTCGCCCGAGCGCATCGAGCAGGCGAACCTGACCCGGTTCATCCGGTGGGTGAACGAGCAGCACGGGCTCGACCTCAAGACCTACGACGACCTCTACGACTGGTCGATCCGGGAGATCCCGGCGTTCTGGGAGAGCGTGTGGAAGTTCGTGGGCATCCGCCACTCCACCCCCTACGAGGCGGTGCTCGAGAACCCCGTGATGCCCGGGGCCAAGTGGTTCCGGGGGGCCCGGCTCAATTTCGCCGAGAACCTGCTCCGGCACCGGGACGACCGGCCGGCCCTGGTGTTCGTGCGCGAGGGCGGCGAGGAGCACTCCCGGGTCACCTACGCCGAGCTGTACCGGCTGGTGGCCAAGATGGCCCGGTTCCTCAAGGAGGCCGGGGTGAAGGAGGGGGACCGGGTCGCCGGGTTCATGCCGAACCGCATCGAGACCGTGGTGGCCATGCTGGCGACCACCAGCATGGGCGCGATCTGGTCCTCGTGCAGCCCGGACTTCGGGTTCAAGGGGGTGATGGACCGGTTCGGGCAGATCGAGCCCAAGGTGCTCGTGACCTGCGACGGGTACTTCTACAACGGGAAGGCCTTCGATTCCCTGGGCCGGGTGGCCGAGGTGGCCCGGGAGATCCCGGCGGTGGAGCGGATCGTGGTGGTCCCGTTCGTCTCGGACTCGCCCGACCTTTCGGTGCTGGGCGGGAAGGGGGTGCTCTGGGCCGACGCGCTGGCGAACGACGCGGCCGAGGTGGAGTTCGCCCAGCTCCCCTTCGACCACCCCTTGTACATCATGTACTCCTCGGGCACCACGGGGGTGCCCAAGTGCATCGTCCACGGCGCGGGGGGCACCCTGATCCAGCACGCCAAGGAGCACATCCTCCACACCGATCTAAAGCCCGGTGACGCGATCTTCTACTTCACCACCTGCGGGTGGATGATGTGGAACTGGCTGGTGAGCGCCCTGTTCGTCGGGGCCAAGGTGGTGCTCTACGACGGCAGCCCGGCCTACCCCGACATGAACGTCCTGTGGAAGATGGCCGAGGAGCAAAAGCTCACGGTGTTCGGGACGAGCGCCAAGTACATCAGCCTGTGCCAGAAGTCCGACGTGCACCCCGGCCGGGACTTCGACCTGTCGCCCCTCAAGGCCGTGTGTTCCACCGGCTCGCCGCTCTCCGAGGACGGGTTCGAGTGGGTGTACGAGGAGGTGAAGCAGGACCTCCAGCTCGCCTCGATCAGCGGCGGCACCGACATTATCTCGTGCTTCATGCTGGGCTCCCCCATCGACCCGGTGTACGCCGGCGAGATCCAGAAGCGGGGCCTCGGCATGAAGGTGGAGGCCTGGACCGAAGAGGGGAAGCCCGTGATCGGCGAGAAGGCCGAACTCGTGTGCACCGCGCCCTTCCCCTCGATGCCGATCTACTTCTGGAACGACCCGGGCAACGAGAAGTACCTGGACGCCTACTTCCGGTACTTCCCCGGGGTGTGGCGCCACGGCGACTACATCGAGATCACCCCCCGGGGCGGGGTGATCGTGTACGGCCGGTCCGATGCCACCCTGAACCCGGGCGGGGTGCGGATCGGCACGGCCGAGATCTACCGGCAGGTGGAGGCCCTGGACGAGGTGGTGGACTCCCTGGTCATCGGCCAGAAGTGGGAGGACGACGTCCGGGTGATCCTGTTCGTGGTGCTCCGGCCCGGGCTCACCCTGGACGAGGCCCTGGTGAAGAAGATCAAGACCCAGATCCGCACCAACTGCACCCCGCGCCACGTGCCGGCCAAGGTGATCCAGGTGCCCGACATCCCGCGCACCCTCAACGGCAAGAAGGTGGAGATCGCGGTCACCAAGATCGTCCACGGCGAGGAGGTGAAAAACCGCGACGCCCTGGCGAACCCCGAGGCCCTGGACTACTTCAAGAACCTGCCGGAACTCGCCACGTGAGACCGACCGACTGGGTGCCCGTCGTCGCGGCCGTGGTGCGCCGCGGCGACGGGCGGGTGCTCCTGGCCCAACGCCCTTCGGGGGCCCACGCGGGGCTGTGGGAGTTCCCGGGGGGCAAGGTGGAGCCCGGGGAGACCCCGGAGCAGGCCCTCGCCCGGGAGCTCCGGGAGGAGCTCGGGATCGGGGTCGAGGTGGGGGAGGTGCTCGCCACCGTGGAGCACCGCTACCCCCACATCGCCATCCGCATGACCGCCTACGCCTGCCGCCTGGTCGAGGGCGAGCCCCGGGGGCTCCACGGCCAGGCCGTGGCCTGGGCCAGCCCGGTCGAGATGTCACGCTACCCCATGCCCGAGGCCGACGTTCCGATCGCCCGGCTGGTTGCGGCCGGCGCGCCCTCACCCCCCTGACCGGCCGGGGCACCTCCGCCCGGTTGCGCCCCCCGCCCGCCGTGTGCTTTGATCGGCCGCCGGAGGACCGGGCCCCCGTGGAGGAGAGAGGAGATCGATGCCGGGGCTGGACGCATCCGTTCTCGGGAACACCGTGCGCGCCTACCTGGTGGCCGTGGGCATCGTGGTGGCCGCGGCCGTGCTGGGGCGGGTGGGCCGGTTCGTGCTGGAGCGCTACCTGGCCCGGTGGGCCGAGAAGAGCCGCACCCGGCTCGACGACCTTCTGGTCGGCCGGGTGCTCTCGCCGGCCGTCCACCTGTTTCTGCTGGGCGGGGTGTGGCTCGCCAAGGCGAACCTCCGGATCGCCGAACCGTTCTCCGGGTGGATCGACCGGGTTCTGGTGGTGGTGGCGGTGGTGCTCTTTTTCGCCATCGCGATCCGGTTCGTGCAGGGGCTGGTCGAGGTGGGGGCCCGGGCGTACCTGGACCGGCTCGAGGCCCGCGGGGTGGAGGACCTGGAGGACCGGCGCCGCACCGTGGCCCGGGTGGAGAAGCAGATCCGCGAGGTGGCCAACATGGTCCTCTGGATCCTGGGCTTCCTCACGGTGCTCTCCAACCTGGGGGTGGACCTCAAGGCGATCTGGGCGAGCCTCGGGATCGGCGGCATCGCCCTGGTGGTGGCGGTGAAGGAGCCGCTCGCCAACCTGGTGGGCCGGCTCTACATCTACGGCACCGGCATCTTCGACGAGGGCCATTTCATCGCCTTCGGCCCGTGGTCGGGCACGGTCACCAAGATCGGGCTGTTCCGGACCTACCTCGAGCTCTTCTCCGACATGACCACCGTGTCCATCCCCAACGCCGATTTTGTGAAGGGTGCGGTCAAGAACTACTTCGGCCGGACCAAGTTCATGTACAAGTGGGACCTGGACGTGCCCTACGAGGTGCCGGCCGACCGGCTCCAGCGCCTCGCCGAGCGGCTCCGGGCCTACGTGCTGGATCTCCCCGAGGTAAACCCCCAGATGTGCTGGATCTATCTGGACCGGCTCGACCGGTACTCCAAGGTGATCCGGGTGTGGTTCCAGGCCCACCTGCCGGACTGGGCCACCTCGCTCCGGTACGGAAACGAGGTGCTCCACGGCATCCAGCGGGTGTTCGCCGAGGAGGGGGTGGAGTTCGCGTTTCCAACCCAGACCGTGTACCTGGCGGGGGACGAAAGGAGGGGCGGCGATGGGAACCTGGCGAGCGGTGTGGACGGCGGTGCTCCTGTGCCTGGCGGCGCCCGCCTGGGGCCAGGCGCTTCGGGGGCTTGAGCCGCCCCGGGTCGCGGCGGCCGAGGTGCCGGCGGCCCTCGAGCGGGTGGGGCTCAGCCGGGAGGCGTTGGCCGGGGCGGTGCGCGGGGAACTGGAGGCGGCCGGCCTGGGGACGGCCGCGGGGGAGGCCGCCCTTGTCGTTCGGGCGCGGGTCACCGAGCTGCGGGGGGCGGGCCTGTTCGCCTGCGCCGTGGACCTGGCCCTGGAAGAGCCGGTGACCACGGCCCGGGGCGTTCCGGTTCGGGCGGTCACCTGGCGGGAGGAGGCCGTTTTGGCCCAGATGAGCGGCCGGGCGGCCGACGCGGTGATGGCCGCGGCGCGCGACCTGACCCGGGCCTTCGTCAACGCCTACCGGGCCGAGAACCC
>CAZUYO010000265.1:0-4261 GCA_964624725.1 uncultured Thermodesulfobacteriota bacterium | reverse complement strand
ACCACCTGCACCAACCAGGACGGGGTGGTGGTTCTGGACGGCGAGGCCGTGGTCATGCCGCCCAGGCGCAAGATGCCCGAGGCAACCCTCGACGAGATCGAGGAGCGCAAGCGGGCCCTGGAGCAAAGCCTCTGGGCCTACCGCGACACCGTTCTCGAGCGGCGCCGGGCGGCCGAGGAGGCGATCCGGGCGTCGTTGGAGGGGTAGGGGTTCGGGGGGCAGGAGACAGGGGACAGAAGACAGAGGGGACAGGTGTTGTCTGACACCTGTCCCCTGAATTCTGACCCCTGATACGCGCCTGGGCCCGTTCAGATTCGCAGGCCGCCGTCCACCTCGATCACCCGGCCGTGGACGTAGTCGTTCTCTAAGATGAACTTGAGGGCGTGGGAGATCTCCTCGGGCCGGGCGAGCCGGCCCAGGGGGATCATGGCCTCGATCTTTTTTAGCACGTCCTCTCGCATCTGGGCGGTCATGTCGGTGGCCACGTAGCCCGGGGCGAGCGCCGCCACCCGGATGCCGTAGCGCACGAGCTCCTTGGCCCACACCACGGTCATGGCGTCGAGCCCCGCCTTGGTGGCCGAGTAGTTGGTCTGACCGATGGCGCCCGCCCGGTTCACCGACGAGATCGGCACGATCACCCCGCCGGTGCCCTGCTCCACCATGCGCTTGGCCGCCTCGCGGCCGCACAGGAACACCCCGGTCAGGTTCACGTCGAGGACCTCGCGCCAGTAGGCGGTGGGCATCGTCTGGACGGTGCCTTCCCTCTTCTTGACCACGAGGGCGTCCCGGGTGATCCCCGCGTTGGCCACCAGCGCATCGATGCCCCCGAAGTGGCCCACGAACGCGTCGAACAGTTCGACGACGTCGCTCTCGGAGGCCACATCCGCCCGGCGGGTCCAGATCTCAAGGCCCTGGGAGCGGGCCTCCTCGGCGAACGCCCGGAGCCGCTCCTCGCTCGTGGCGCACACCCCCACCCGGGCGCCGGCCTGGGCCAGGTCGAGGGCGAACCGCCGGCCCAGGCCCCGCGCGCCCCCGGTGATCAGGATCCTGGATCCCTCGATCTTCATCGGCGCCTCCTTCGGGCCGTCGGGCCCTACACCCGCTCCTTGACCCATTTGGCGATGGTGGGCGCGAGCTCCCGCTGGGAGCGGCTGCTCACATAGATGCCGATGTGCCCGCCCGGGAAGGACAGGGTGGTGAAATCCTTCGTGCCCACGTACTTCTCGAGCGCCTTCGAGGAGCTCGGCGGAACCAGATGGTCCTCGTTGGCGAAGATGTTCAAGACCGGCATGGTGATGTTCTTGAGATCCACCCGTCGGCCGCCGATCTCCACCTCGCCCTTGATGAGCTTGTTACCCTGGTAGAACTCCTTGATGAACTGGCGGAACGCCTCGCCGGCCTGGTCGGGGCTGTCGAAGATCCACTTCTCCATCCGCAGGAAGCTCCGTAGGTTCTCCTCGTCGTCCAGAACCGACACGAACCCCACGTACTTCTGAACCATGAGCTGCCAGGGCTTGAGCATCAGGAAGCCCCAGTTCATGAACTCGCCCGGCACGTTGCCGAAGGCCTCCACCATGGTGTCCACGTCGAGCTCTTGGGACCAGATGTTCAGGAGCCCGTCCTTCACGTGGAAGTCCACGGGGGTCACCATGGTGATCAGGTTCTGGATGTTCTCCGGGTGGAGCGCCGTGTAGCACAGGCTGAACGTGCCGCCCTGGCAGATGCCCAGGAGGTTGATCTGATCGAGGCCGTGGCGCTTCTTGATCACCTCGACGCAGGAATGGATGTAGCCGTTGATGTAGTCGTCGAGCGTGAGCCACCGCTCGGCCCGGTCCGGATACCCCCAGTCGATCAGGTAGAGGTCCATGCCCTGCTCCAGGAGGTTGCGGACCATGGACCGGTCCTCCTGGATGTCCACCATGTACGGCCGGTTCACGAGCGCGTACACGATGAGGATCGGCACCTTGCAGGGCCGCTTCTTTTTCGGGACGTAGTGGTACAGGACGACGTCGTCCTCCCGGTACACGGCCTCCTTGGGCGTGGGGGCCACGTCGATCTCGCGGATGTCCACGATGGAATCCAGGCCGCGGACCAGCTTGCGGTGGAAGTCCACGGCTTCGTGCATCGCCTGGTCGGGATTGATCTGGATCGGGAACACGGCTTACCCCTCCTTCGTCTCGGAATCGGAACCCTCGGCCTTGGCCGGGGAACCGGGTTTGGTGTCCGCCGCAGGCTTGGCCGCCCTTCGGGTGCGGCGCCGGGGTGCCGGCTCGGCGGGGACCGCGGCCTTCTCGGCCTTGAACGCCTCGAGCTCGCGCCGCAGGGCCCTCACCTCCCGCCGGAGTTCGTGGAGGTGCCGGTACGCATCGTCGAGCTCGGTGCGGGTGGGCAGGTGGAACGCCCGGGCGAACTCCTCCACGAGCTGGCGCTCGTGGACCTTGTAGTGCATGGCGGCGTTCACGAACCGGCCCTGGATCTGGGCGAAGGCCTCGGTGCTCGCCACCTCGAAGTAGGCCCGCTCGGCGCACGCCACCCAGAGGTCAAAGAGCTGGCGGGCGCTCGTGATGGGCTTGCCCTTCTCGGCCCGTTCGACGAGTTCCCGAAGCATCGTTTCGAGGGCCCGGATGCCCGCGTTCGTGATCTCCACCTGGAACTCGCCCTGGGCCTTTTGCATCTCGAGCCAGGTTTCGTAGGCCCGGGTGAATTTCTCCTGGAACTCCCGGGTGTAACCGATGGCCGGCGCGGCCAGGTACCGGCCCACGGTGTTCTGGTAGGTGTCCCAGAACACGTTGATCATCTTGAGCACCGCGGCACGGTCGCCGGTCATGGCCTCGCCCAGGTACCCCCGGGACTCCTGGGCCGACCGGAGCCAGGGGAGCGCCAGTTTCTGGGCCTCGGAGGCCCAGAGCCTCCACAGTTCCGGGAGCTCCCCCGCGGTCTGGGCCGCGCCCTGGGCGCTGGGAAGCCAGCGCAGGGGGTCTTCCTCCAGGTCCTTTTTCACCTGCTCCACGTACCGCCGAAGGAGGTCCGCCCAGTCCTCGCCGGCTTCGAGCCGGGGGGCCAGGGTGCGGAGGCCCTGGGTCACGAACTCCACGAACCGGAAGAACACCTCTTCCCCGGCGAAGAGCGACCGGATCACCTGGGGCGGCAGCCCCCGCCGCTGCCCGGTCCAGGTCTCGAGGGACCGGGCCCAGTTGCGACGCCACTCCTCCACCCACGCGGCCCAGGGGCCGTCGCCCTTGCCGGCCTCGGTACCGGTGCGGGGCGTCCACTGCTCCCACCACGCCTTCTGCCAGTCGGTCCAGGTCTTCGCAGCCTGTTGCATCTCTTCGGCCCAGTTCATGTCCATTCCTCCTGGTGGAACCGCAGGAACCGCCTTCGGTCCACGGTCGCCCGTGGTCCCGAAGCACACATCTCTACCCTTTCTTGTCCTCGGGTTTCGCCTTGCCCTCGGTCCCGGTTTCCCCCGTCCCGAGCCAGGTGCGCGCCCACTCCATCTGGGCGTCGAGGGCTTTCTGGGTGAGCTCCGCCCATTGGTCGACGGCGGAGGTCACGTCGGGCGCCACCCCTTCCTTGTCCCGCAGAAGGGTGCGCAGGTGGCGCACCGTTTCCTCGGCCTGCTCCAGCCGCTCTTTGAGTTCCTCGTACCGACGGAGGAGTTCCACATAGCGGTACCGGGGGACCACGCCGAGGAGATCCCACCACCGCTCCAGCACCTCCTGGAGTTCCCCCGGGTCCGCCGGCCGGGACTCGGCGGGGAGCCACGCCTTGGCCCACCGGGCGAGGTCCTCCGGGGAGGGGGGCTTCGTCCCGAGGCTCTCGAACGCCTCGCGGGCCGCGCCGGTTCCCTCGAGGATCTGGGTGCTCCAGCGCAGCCACTCTTGCCACAGTTTCGGGTTCACGGGGTGCGGCTCCTTGGATGCGGATTTCCGTTTCCCAGAGCGGAAGGTCGGCGTAACCTAACTGCGGTGCTGCACTGCGTCAACAGAACGACAGGGTAAAGTCGGGTACCCGATCGGATATTTCCTGGCAGGGAAGCGGTGAATACCTGTTCAGTGTTCTTTCGGAGCGCCCCCGACGCCTCCCGGGGTTTCCGGTGAATGCGCGGCGTGATACCCTTCGGGGGACTTCAGCTGGGAGGCTGGGAAACTGGGAGGCTGGGAGGCAAACCCCTCTGGGAGCCCAGTTTCTTCGCTGGTCCCCGTCCGTGGGAGCGGATCCCAGACGTGGGAGCCTTGTCGGCGGGCCTTCGGCCCGGGCC
>CAZUYO010000264.1:0-4270 GCA_964624725.1 uncultured Thermodesulfobacteriota bacterium | reverse complement strand
TCCCTCTCCCCCCTGGGGGGGAGAGGGCCGGGGTGAGGGGGGCGCGGCAGGGTGAAAGGCTTCCTCTCCCGCCACGGGTTCCTCGCCGGCCTGGCCGCCGTGGCCGCCCTCGTGCTGGCCAACCCCGGCGGAGTCCCGGCCGCGGCCGGCCTCTGGCTCAAGGCCCACCGGGCCCCCGACGTCATCATCGCCGTCATCTTTCTTCTCGCGGGCCTTCGGCTCTCGGTGCGCGCCGCCGCGGCCGGGGCGGCCGACGGGCCGGTGGTGGCCCTGGGGCTCGTCTCCGTCTTCGTCCTCTCCCCGGCCGTGGCCGCCGGGTTTTCGCTCTTGCCCCTGGCGCCGGGCCTCCTCGTGGGGCTTGCGCTGGTTGCGGCCATGCCCACCACGCTCACCACGGGCGTGGTCATGACCGCGGCCGCGGGCGGAAACGAGGCCACCGCGCTCGTGATCACCCTGGCCGCCAACGCCTTGGCCGTGGCCGTCGTCCCCGTGCTCCTGCCGGTTCTCGTGGGCACGGCCGGCCGCATCCCGCCCGAACTCTTCCACCGGGGGGAACTGGCCCTTCGCATCGCCGGGCTCGTGCTCGCGCCCCTGGCGGCCGGCATGCTCGTACGGGCCCGGTTTCCAGCGGCGTGCGACCGGTGGGCCCCGCTCGCGCGCACGGCGAGCCTCGTGCTCGTGGTCACCATGGTGGGCATCGGCATGGCCGGGTCCCGGGCCGCGCTCCTTCGCCGGCCGGCCGACCTCGCCGTTGCCGCCGGGGTGTCGGCCGCGTACCATGGCGCCGTGCTGGCGCTCCTGTTCGCGGCCGTTCGGGTGCTCCGGATCGGCCCCGGCCGGCGGGAAGCCGCGATCTTCCTGGGGGGCCAAAAGACGCTCCCCCTGGCCGTGCTCCTGCAGACCACCTTGTTTCCCGGCGTGGGTGAGGCCCTGGTGGTCTGCGTGGGCCATCACCTGGTGCATCTCCTGATGGACGGCTACCTGGTGGGCCGCCTGCGCGCCCGAAACGAAACGGCCTGACGGCGCATCGAAAGCTTCCGTGCGGTCGCTGGGACGCGCGAAGGCGCGAACGCGGATCGACCACCTTCGGACGCGGATCAGACGGAACGAATGCGAGAAGCCCCGGTTCTCCGACCCAACACCCCCACGACGTCGCCCACCGTTCTCCCCATGGCGGAGGGCGCCTGCCGCCCCACCGGCGAAGCGCCCGACCGGGTAGCGGCCGAACCCTGCTGCGCGCCGGCACCGTCGGAGCCGGGGTGCTGCGGTCCCGACCGTTCGGCCGAGCCCTGCTGCGGCTCGGCCGCCGAGGCGGTGACCGCCCGGTGGCCCGACCGGGAGCGGCCGGGCTACCGCATCTGGCCCTTCGTGGAGGGCTGGATCCAGACCCCCGCCGGGGAGGTGCCCCGGGTGTCCACCCGGCTCGCCCCGGCCGACGTGCTCGGCCGCTGGGCCATGCGGTGGGGCATCGGCCGCGACCGCTACCGGGTCGCCCCGGGGCTCTACGCCGTGGGCCACCCCGACGAAAACGCCCCGGTGCTCGTTACGGCCAACTACAAGATGACCTTCGACCTCCTGCGCCGGGACCTGGCCGGGGTGGACGCCTGGATCCTGGTGCTCGAGACCCACGGCATCAACGTGTGGTGCGCCGCGGGCAAGGGCACCTTCGGCACCGACGAGCTGGTGAACCGGCTCCGGGCCGCCGGGGTGGAGCGGGTCGTGCGCCACCGCACCCTGGTGGTGCCCCAACTCGGGGCCACCGGGGTCTCGGCCCCCGAGGTCCGGCGCCGCACGGGGTTCCAGGTGGTGTACGGGCCCGTGCGAAGCCGCGACCTCAAGGCGTTCCTCGCGGCCGGCCTGAAGGCCACGGCCGGCATGCGCCGGGTCACCTTCACCCTGGGGGAGCGGCTCGTCCTGACCCCGGTGGAACTGCGGGTGATCCTGCTCCGGCCGAGCCTCGCCCTGGCCGCGGCGCTCCTCGTGCTGGGGGGCATCGGGCCCGGGGGCTACTCCGCCGCGGCCGCCCTCCACCGGGGCGGGGCCGCCGTGCTCTCGCTCCTGGCCGGGGTGGTCGCCGGCGCCGTGGCCGCCCCCGTGCTCCTGCCCTGGCTCCCGGGCCGGATGTTCTCCGTGAAGGGGCTGTGGACCGGGCTGGCCGCCGCGATCCTCCTGGTCCTGCGGTTCGCCGGGGCGCTCTCGGGCTGGGACGCGCTCGCCCTCCTTCTCGCCGTGCCGGCGGTGTCGAGCACCTGTGCCATGAACTTCACGGGCTCGACCCCGTTCACCTCCCCCTCGGGGGTCGAGTTGGAGATGCGCCGGTCCCTCCCCTGGCAGATCGGCGCCGGCGCGCTCGCCCTCCTGGCCTGGCTCGCTGGGGCGTGGTAGGAGAAAGGCATGGGAATGGGGAATCGGGAATGGGGAATGGTTGTCGTCGGCTCCGGTTTCCTGGCTCCCCGTGTGGCAGCGTGCCGACCGAAGACCGGCGACCGGTGACCGAAGACCGACCTTCGGGAAGGACCCTCGATGGACGCGTTTCGCTATCTGGAAGGGGTGGCGAGCCTGGAGCTCACGGCCGAGCGGTGCGTGGGATGCGGGCTCTGCGAGACCGTGTGCCCCCACGGGGTGCTCGCGGTGGTGGAGGGCCGCGCCCGCATCGTGGACCGGGACGGCTGCATGGAGTGCGGGGCCTGCGCCCGGAACTGCCCCACCCAGGCCCTCTCGGTGAGCGCCGGGGTAGGCTGCGCCGCCGCCATCATCAAGGGCTGGATCACGGGCGGCCCCCCCACCTGCGGCTGCGACGACGCCGGGTGCTGCTGAGGCGCGGGCCGTGCCGGGAGACCCCTTCCTCGGCCCCTACGCCGACATCCGGGCGCTTCGCGCCGCCGCCCGGAAGATCCTGGGGGTGGGGCCCGAGGCGGGGCTTCCGGAGATCCGGGCCGCGTTTCGCCGCCTCTCCCGGCGGCACCACCCCGACCTGGGGGGCGACCCGGCCCGGTTCACCCGCATCGTGAACGCCTACCTCGTGCTCACCCGCCCCGACCCCCGGGGGTTCCCCCTGGGCGACGCGCCGGGGGAACCCGAGTCCCACGCCGCCTACTTCGAGCGCTGGAAGCGCCGGTTTTTCGAGTGAAGGGGGGGCTCCCTACCCCGCCCCGTACACCCCCAGGGCCGCGGCCACCGCCTCGCCCTTCGGGATCGGGGCCCCCAGCTCGGCGAGCACCGCCTCCAGGGCCCCGAGGCAGGTGAGCACGTTCTGGCGCTTGGCCGCGTAACCCATGAGCCCGATCCGCCACACCCGGCCCGCAAACGCCCCCAGACCGGCCCCGATCTCCAGGCTGTAGTCCTCCAGGAGCCGCCGGCGCACCGCGGCCTCGTCCACCCCCTCGGGGGCGTACACCGCGTTGAGCTGGGGCAGGCGGTGGGGCTCCTCCACCACGAACGAAAGCCCCATGGCCTCCAGCCCCGCCCTGAGGGCCCGGTGGTGGAGCCGGTGGCGCGCCCAGGCGCTCTCGATCCCCTCCTCCTTGAGGAGCACCAACGCCTCGTGCAGGGCGTAGAGGGCGTTCACCGGCGCGGTGTGGTGGTAGGTGCGCTTCCCGTCGCCCCCCCAGTACCCGAGCACCAGGGTCAGATCCAGAAACCAGCTCTGCACCGGGGTCTTGCGCCCCCGCACCTTGGCCAGGGCCCGCTCCCCGAAGGTCACCGGCGAAAGCCCCGGCACGCACGACAGGCACTTCTGGCTCCCGCTGTACACGGCGTCGAGGCCCCAAGCGTCCACCTGGACCGGGATCCCCCCCAGCGAGGTCACGGTGTCCACGATGGTGAGGCAGCCGTGCTCCCGGGCGATCCGGGCCAGGGCCTCGGCGTCCGAGGCCGCGCCCGTCGAGGTCTCGGCGTGGACGAACGCCACGATCTTGGCCTCGGGGTGCTCCCGCAGGGCCGCCTCCACCTTGGCCGGGTCCACCGGCCGGCCCCACTCGTCGTCCACCACCACGGCCGTGCCGCCGCACCGCTCCACGTTCTGGCGCATGCGCTCGCCGAACACGCCGTTGCGGCACACCACGACCGTGTCGCCCGGCTCCACCAGGTTCACGAAACACGCCTCCATGCCGGCCGAACCCGGCCCCGACACGGCGAAGGTCACCTCGTTTCGGGTCTGGAAGGCGTAGCGCAGCAGGTCCTTGAGCTCCTCCATCATGTGGACGAAGGTCGGGTCCAGGTGCCCCACGGTGGGGCGCGAAAGGGCCTGGAGCACCCGGGGATGGATGTC
>CAZUYO010000263.1:0-4283 GCA_964624725.1 uncultured Thermodesulfobacteriota bacterium | reverse complement strand
AAAGGTTGCCGGACGCGGGACTCCTGCCCCGGTCGACAACCCGTCCGGCGGGGTTCAGTCCGCTGCCAACTGCGTCGCGACCCGCGGCCCCAGTTCCTCGCCGCGGGCCGTGCAGTCGTTCACCCCGATGCCGTAGAAGGCGTTCCCGGCGAGGTACACGCCCCCCAGGGCCTCCACCCGGGCCTCGATCTCCCGGAGCCGTTCCCCGTGGCCGACCACGTACTGGGGGATGGCCCGTTCCCACCGCCGGATCCAGACGAACTCGGGCTCCGCCGCGATCCCGAGGGTGATCCGGAGTTCCTCGCGCACCACCCGGGTGAGCTCCTCGTCGTCCAGCCCCACGAGTTCCGGGTTCCGGGCCCCTCCCAGGATCTGCGTGAGGAGCACCCGGCCGTCCGGGGCCCGGTGGGCGAAGATCGAGGAACTCCACAGGGACCCGAGGATCCGGCGGCCCTCGGACTTGGGGATCAGGAACCCGAACCCGTCCAGGGGGTGGGGCACGGCCTCCCGGCCGAACCCGGTGCACACCACGGCCGCCGGCACGTAGGGGATCGCTTGAAGAAGCGCGGCCAACCGCTCGTCCAGCGGCCCCACGAGCCGGGCCGCATCGTAGGCCGGCACCGCGAGCACCAGGGCGTCGGCCTCGGCCGCGCTCCCGTCGGCGAACCGAACCGTCCAGGCCTCCCCCGCCCGTTCCAGGGCCTCGGCCGCCGCCCCCGTTCGGACCCGGTCCGGCCCCACCGCCGCCACGAGCCCCCGGATGAGCTCCTCCAGCCCCTCGGGGTAGCTCCAAAGCACCCCCCCCGGGCCCGCCGACGCCGGACCTTGGGCGCCTGCGGCCGCGGCCAGTTTCCGCATCTCCATCATGCCCCGGAGGAGCCCACCGAACCGCTGCTCCAGCTGATGCACCTTCGGAAAGGAGCTCCGCAGGCTCATCACCTCGGGGTCGCCCGCATAGATCCCGGCGGCCATCGGGTCGATCAGCCGGTCGAGGGCCTCCTCCCCGAGGCGTCGCCGCACGAACGCCGCGACGCTCTCGTCCTCGTCGGGGTCCCCCTGGGGCAGCAGGAACTCCGCCGCCAGCCGGAGTTTCCCCCGGATGCTCAGGACGTCCGAGGCGAGAAAGCTCATCGGGTCCTCGGGGAGCTGCCGCAGCCGCCCCCCCGCGAACACGAACCGCTTGCGGGCCTCGTCCCGGGAGCGAAGGAGGCGCTCCCCGAGCCCCACCGCCCGGGACACCGCAAGCGTGCTCGGCTTGTTGTCGAGAAACCCGTTCGGCCCGGCCTCGCACAGATACCCCCCGACCCGCTCGGAACGGATCTTCCCGCCCGCCCGGTCTTCCCGCTCGCACACGGCGACGTCCACTTCCGCCCCCGCCTCGCGGGCGGCCCGCAAGACGGCCCAGGCCGCGGAAAGCCCCGAGAGCCCCCCGCCGATCACGATCACTCGTTTCATCGTTCCGTCCGCTGGAAGGCCGGAAGGCGGGGAGGCCCACGGCGTTCCCCGTTCCAGCTCGGCTGATTCTCGCGCCCCGTTGTTGCGGGTCCCGTGGCACGGGGTTCGCCCGGCCGATTGACGCCGGAAAGACCTTGGTCCGCCCGCCGCACCCACCGCCTACCCGCAGGCCCCCTCGGGGCCGGCATCCCCCCGGCGATGCCCGGCATCCGAAACGCTGACGATACGGGCCCCGCGCGGGCGGGTCAAGCGCCGGCGAGGCACCGGGCCACCTCGGCGGCGAGGGCGGCGTTCGCCACAAGCAGGGCCCGGTTCGCGGCCAGCGAGGCCCCCCCCGTGGCCTCGGCGAGACGGGCGAGGAGCCGGGGCGTCACCTCGCCGCCCCCTTCGCTTTCCGGACGGCCGGCAAGCGCCCGTTCCACCTCATCGCGGGCCACGGCATGGGAGGCCGGCGGGGGATTCACCACGAGGACCGCCGCCGGGAGGCCACACGCGTCCCGGCACCGGACCACCTCGGCCACCTCGTCGGGTTCCTCGGCCCGGTGGCGCACCGGGAACCCGGCGTCGGCGCAGACGAAGGCCGGAAACCGATCGGTCCGGTACCCGATCACCGGCACTCCCGCCGTCTCGAGCGCCTCGCGCGTGGCCGCCAGGTCCAGTACGACCTTCGCCCCGGAGCACACCACGCACAGCGGAAACCGGGCCAGCGCCGGGATGTCTCCCGAAACATCCGGCAACCGGTTCCAGCCCCGGTGAACCCCCCCGATGCCGCCGGTTGCGAACACCCGGACCCCCGCCCGGTGGGCCGCCCACAGGGTCGCCGCCACCGTGGTTCCGGCCGACGAGCGACGGGCGGCAACCACCGGCAGATCCGCCAGCCCGGCCTTCTCCGCCCCCGCCTCGGCCAGGCGGCCGATCTCCGCCGGGGTGAGTCCCACCCGGATCCGGCCGTCCACCACCCCGACGGGCGCCGGCACCGCCCCGGCACCACGGACCGCGTCGCACATCTGCGCGTATACTTCCCGGTTCGCCGGGCGCGGGAGGCCGTGGGTGAGAACGGCCGTTTCGAGGGCCACCACCGGCCGGCCCGAAGCCAACGACTCCCGCACGGCGTGGGCGATCTCGATCACGACCTACCTCCTGCCCGGCCCGACCGGGTAAAGGGAGCGGCGCCTGCTGCCGAAACGGGGTTCACCGCGGCCGGCTGCCGTACGGGACCGGCCCGGCCGGCGCCCCGCCAACCCCACGGTCCCGGACAGGCCGGCTTTCCCGTGGGACGCGGGCCCCCGCTGCCCGACCCCCGGTTGAAGCTGCGGGGTCCGGGTGCTAGTCTTCGCCCGGCGATTCCCCCGAATCCGAAGGAGGTTCCGATGCGCGCCATGAGAGGGGCGAGTTTCTTCCTGCTGGTGGCCCTGGGCCTTTTCGTGGTCGGTCTGAACTCCACCTCGGCGGCGGCGTTCAAGAGGGTCCATGCCGGGGAGTCCGCCCCCGCCTTCACCCTGAACGATCTCGACGGCAACCCCGTGAGCCTGGAGGACTACCGGGACGGCCCCCTCACGATCCTCGTGTTCTGGGCCCTGTGGAGCCCCCGGTCGATCCCGCTGCTGCACGAGGTGCAAAAACTCGTAGAGGAGTTCGGGAACAAGGGCCTTCGGGTCCTCACGGTGAACGCCGAAGGGCAAAACGCGCCCGCGGACCTCGAAGAACAGATCCGGGCCGTGATGGAGAAGGAGAACCTTGATCTGCCGGTCCTCGTGGACCGCGATCTGGAACAGTACAACGCCTGGGGCGTGATTGCCACACCGGCCACCGCGTTTCTCGGGAAAGATCTCCAGGTGATCTACGAGTTCTCCGGGCACCCGACGAGCGCGTACCAGGACATGCGCGATCAGGTGCTGAAGGCCCTGGGGCTCGAGGAGGAGGTCGCCGCGGCGGCCAAGCCGAAACGAACACGTTACAAGGCCGCCAAACCGGTGATGTTGCACTATGGCCTGGCGAAGACGCTGTTCAAGCGCGGCCAACTGTCGAAGGCCAAGCGCAAGCTCAAGAAGGTGCTTGCGCAGGACCCCAACTTCCCCGACGCCCAGGCCCTCCAGGGCGCAATCCTGTTGGCCCTGTCCCGGCAGGGCAAGGCCGACGCGGCCGCGGCCAAGGAGGCGTTCGCGAAGGCCGTGGAACTCGATGAGACCGTGCCCCTCGGGCTCGCCGGGCTGGCCCACTTCGCCCTGGAGGAGGGCGACGTGCCCAAGGCCCTCGAACTGGCCCAAAAGGCCGTCTCGTTCACCGAGGACGAGGACCTCCCCCAGCTGCCCCCCCTGGACGAGGGCGGGGACGGGACGGCCGCCGCCGGGGAAGCGCCGGCCAAGACGGCTGCCCCCCAGCAGGCTGAAGCCCCCGAGTCCGCGGGGACGGAGGGCGGCCCGGCCGAGGCCGCCCCCGCACCGGAGAAGGCCGCAGAAGCCTCCGAACCCCTTTCGGCACAAGGGGAAGCGCAGCAGGCCGCGGCAGCGAGTGAGCCCACCTCCCCCCTGGCCTATCTGAGCCGGGCCGAGGCCCAGCTGGCCCAGGGCCAGGCGGAGGCGGCCGCCGACACCCTGGCCCGGGTCGTGGACGCCCTGATCGGGATTCCGGAGGGGCCGGCCATGAAGGGCAAGGCCCTAGAGATGCTCAAGAAGCTGCGCTCCGGCGAGTGATTCGCTCCACGGTTGCGCCTCCAAGGAACTTCGGCTAGGCGGCTGAGAACATTCGGGATTCCAGCGTCATCGCCTCGGCAAACCCGTGGGAGCGGCTGCCGTAGCCGGGATCAGAATTCAGAGGACAGATGTCAG
>CAZUYO010000262.1:0-4302 GCA_964624725.1 uncultured Thermodesulfobacteriota bacterium | reverse complement strand
ACCAGGGGCACCCCGGAGCGGGCCGCGAGCTTCGCCCCGATGGTGTTGAACCGGTCGAGCCGCAGCGCATCGGACCGGGTGGTCTGGGGGAACACCACGATCGACATACCCCGCCCCAACCGATCGCGCCCCTCCTCGAGAACCCGCACAAGATCCTCCCGGGGGTTTTTCCGGCCCACGGCGATGGGGTCGCGGCTTGCGAGGATCGGGCCGAACCAGGGGTAGCGAAGGAGGCTTTCCTTCACCACGAAGGTGACGGGCTTGACCGGCTGGATCAGGGCCGGGAGCACGAAGGTCTCCAGGGTGCTCATGTGGTTCGCCACGAACACGGCCGGTCCCTCGAACCGCCGGAGCACCCCCATGCCCTCGATGGTGATCCGCACGCCGACCCACTCCAGGGCCCGCACGATGTCCTCGCTCGACTCGGCCCACCGGGCCCCGTCGTAGACGCCCCGGCCCACCTCCCAGCGCGACCGGGCCACGATCCAGAGCACCCGGGCGTAGAAGGGCAGTTCCTTCCTCGGGAGGAGGCGCGGCAGCCACCCCGGCCGGCGGTCGGGGGGTGTGGTGTAGGTGTCGTGATCGGCGAACGGCATGGTCCTCACGCAAAAGGAGCGAGCCCGGGGGCTCGCTCCTTTTTTTCGGTTCCGTCGAGAAGGGATCAGATGACGCGCACGTTGGCGGCCTGGGGGCCCTTCTGGCCGTCGACCACCTCGAACTCCACCTGCTGCCCCTCCTGCAGGGTCTTGAAGCCCTGCATCTGGATCGCGCTGAAGTGCACGAAGACGTCGGGCCCGTTCTCCTGCGCGATGAACCCGTAGCCCTTCTGGTCGTTGAACCACTTTACCGTACCGACTGCCATGTTCCTGCCTCCTTCAAGGCGTTTGGGTGCCCACGGCACCCGTGGTGAAAACTGCGTGGGAGAAACAACGCCCGGAGGGAGGAACCGCATCCGGTACTGCTTCTGCCCAGCGCGCCCAATCGTTCGCGGCGCAAGGGGCGCCTGCAAAAAACCGGAAGGGGCGCTGGCCTCTTCCGGTTCGATCCGCTCGCGCTGGCGGGCCGGGACGGATGAGGCACGGTCCCCGACCGTTTGGTTGCGAGCACAGTACCCGAGGTTTCAAACGCTGTCAACGCCTAAAACACCGGCCATGGGCCCAGAGCCCGTAAAACGCCGCGGCCGTGAGGAGGGCGGCGGCCGCCGCGGCCGGGCGACTCCCGAACACCCCGGCCCACCGGTCGAACCGCCGGGTCCAGGGGAAGGGGCCCTCCCCGGGCGGATGGCCCGCCCGGCGGTTCCGGCGGCAGTCGAGGGCGAACCCGACCTGCCAGGCGTTTCGGGCCACGAACCGGCCCGCGGCGAGCCAGCGCCGAAGAAACGCGCCCCACCCGCCGGCCCGGCCCTCGGCATGGAGCGCCGCGAGAAACGGCGCGAGCCGAAGCCGCCGGGCCTCCCCCTGCTCCCGGTAGAGCGCGGGGGCCCGGGCCAGGAACCCCTCGAGCCCCAGGTCGTCGGCCGCCAGGATGAGCGCGTTCAGGGCCTGGCGGGCCGCGAGGCCCTCGGCCTCGAACCGGCGGGCCGAGGTCTCGAGGGTGCCGGGCAGGAGCACCCACCGGCCGGTCTCGAACACCCGCCGGGCCAGGCGCTCGTCCTCCAGAAACGGGAGGGCCTCGTCGAAGCCCCCGAGCTCCCGGAAGTAGTCGGCCCGGATCCAGATCCCCTGGTCCCCGTGGATCGTGCCCGGCCGGTTCGTGCGGGTCTTGGCCTCGTAGAAGTAGTAGGCCCCTTCCCGCCCGGGCCCCCGGTCCCGGAACCGGATCCCGAAGTGGCCCGCCACCCGGCCGCCCTGGGCCCCCAAGGCGGCCCGGGCCCGGGCAAGGGTCCGGGGATCGGGGAGCCGGGTGTCGGCGTGGAGGAAGAGGAGGTCCCGGGCCCGGGCCGCCCGGGCCCCGGCGTTCATCTGGCGGCCCCGGCCCGGGGGGGCCGGGACCACCCGGGCCCCGGCCCGCCGGGCGACCTCGGGGGTACTGTCGCGGCTTCCGCCGTCGGCCACGACGACCTCGAGCCCGATGCCCTCCTGCCGGCCGAGGTCGTCGAGGAGCCCGGGGAGCTCGGCGGCCTCGTTTCGGGCGGGGACGATCACCGAGAGATCGGGCTCACCCACCCGGCGCCCCCCGGCCGGTTGGCCCCGCGAGCCCCCGGTGGTACCTTGACCGGCCATGGACCGGCCCTTCTTCCGCTCCCTCGACCCCGAACTCCGGCGGCTCTACGGGGTGCTCCGCGACCACCCCGAAGGCCTTCGGGAGTACGACCTCCTGGAACGGCTCCGGGGCGACGGGCCGCTCCGGGGGCTCACGGAGCTCGAGCTCTTCCGGGTCCACTTCCTTCTCTTCCATCACCTCTACCGGCTCCGCCGGGCCTTGGAGCGGGCCGGCCGGGGGAGCCTCGAGATCCACGTCCTTCGCATCCGGCTCCTTCCCCTCCAGGCCGCGGCCCCGAACCCGGCGGGGCTCCCCGCGGCGCCGGATCCCCTGGAAACGTACTACCTCGACCTCACCCACCTCGCCCGCACCGGCGAGGAGGACGTGCGGGAGATGCTGCGCTGGTTCTGGAAGCGGTTTCGCGTCTACCACCGACGGGAAGGGGCCCTGGCCGCCCTGGGCCTCGGGCCCCAGGCGGGCCCGGCCGAGGTGCGCCGGCGGTTCCGGGCCCTCGCCCGGGAGCACCACCCGGACGCCGGCGGCGACCCCGAACGGTTCCGGGAGATCACCCGGGCCATGGAGGTGCTGCGGGCCCTCGGGGAGGGCTGAGACTTCGGGCCTACTTCCCGGCCGGCTCGGCGGAAGCCCCCTTTTGGGCAGAAAGGAACCCCAGCCAGTCCACCATCTGGGCCAGGTTCTTCTGGAGGTGCCAGCGGCCGTTCGCGAACACGCCGTAGTCGGCACCGGCCATGGCCGAGGCAAACCGGGTGGAGTTGGCGTAGAAGAGCCACTGCTCCACCCACATCTTCTCGATCGCCTCGTCGAAGGGGCTCGCGCCCTGGCCCGGGCCCAGGGCGAGACCTTTCTCCCACGCTTTCAGGAGCACCTTGGTGGCCTCCAGGGTCAGGGCGTTCGTGGTGCGCACGGTGTGGTCGAGCTTCTCGAAATGGCCGCGCACCCACTGGCCGCTGTGGCACCCGGAACAAACGGCCTTCATCCGGGCCTCCCGCCGGGCCTGCTCGGCCTCGTCGATCAGAAACGCCGAGGCCGGCTCCCCGGTGAGCTCCGCCGGCAGGGGCAGCCCGGCGCGGTTTCGGATGCCCGTGGTGTCCCCGGACTTGGGATGGGCCGTCGCGTACACCAGACCGAACAGGCGGTACGGTAGCCGGTCGGCCATCTCGTGGGTCCGCGGGGCCAGCACCTCGCCCCCGGGGGTGGTGACCAGGCTCGCGTGGCAGGTGGCGCAGGTGGGGGCCGTGAAATCCTCTCCCACCACCCAGGGCACGGCCTCGAGGTCCCAGGCCCCCTTGGCCGACTGGTACACGGCGTTGTGCTTGCTCACCTCGTAGACCTTGTAGGCCGGAACGTCCGGGCCCTTGTGGCACTGCTCGCAGGCGTCGGGCTCCCGGGCCTCCTCGATGGAGAACCGGTGGCGGGTGTGGCACGAGGTGCACGCCCCCCGGGTGCCGTCGGGGTTCACCCGCCCCACCCCCTGGTTGGGCCAGCCCCGGAGCCGCGGGAACTCCATCTCCCCCATGGCCGTCTCCCGGGTCTCGGTGCCGTCCACCGTGACCCGGGTGCCGTGGCAGGCGAGGCACGAGTCGGCGTTCGTGAGCTCGTCGGGCTCGTGGACGGCGAGGCCCTCCCCGTCGAAGCTCGTGGGTCCGTTCACGGCGGCCACGAGATGGGCGTAGAGCCCGTTGGCCATGAGGTTGTCGTGGGCGTTGGCCATGAGGTTGCGGGCATACTCCTCGCGCTCCACCGGGTGGCAGGTGGCGCAGTCGGCCGGGGTGACCACGATGTGCACCTCGTAACCGTTGTGCTCGAAGGTGTCGGCGTGGGCGTCGGGGTTTCGGGTGTGGCACTCGGCGCACCCCACCACCACGTCGCGCAGGTCCTCGGGCACCTCGGCGGCCGACACCCGGCGCTCGAGCTCCGGGCGCCCGAGCCCCTCGGCCGGGGTCACGTGGCTGTGCCGGCTTTTTCGCCAATCGGCCACGATCCCGGGGGTGACCTCCTCGTGGCAGCCGATGCAGGTGTCGGTGTCGTCGCTCACGGGGGGCTCCCCCGCCCACGCGCCCCAGGCCGCCAGCCCCACCC
>CAZUYO010000261.1:1809-4345 GCA_964624725.1 uncultured Thermodesulfobacteriota bacterium | reverse complement strand
GGGTGGGGCCGGGGTGGGAAAGGGCGGCGAAATGAATCATACGACGTTCGGTCCGGAAGGCCGGCGCCTTCGGATCGCGCTGGTGGAGCCGTTTTTCGGGGGGAGCCACCGGGCGGTGGCCGAGGGATGGGCCCGGCACAGCCGCCACGAGATCGAACTCGTGACCCTGCCGGCCCGGTTCTGGAAGTGGCGCATGCGGGGGGCGGCGGTGCACCTGGCTCGGGTCCTCGCCGGCCGGATCGGCGAGTTCGACCTCCTGTGGGCCACGAGCCTTCTGGATCTGGCCCACCTCAGGGCGCTGCTGCCCCGGCGGGTGCCCGCGGCCCTCTACTTTCACGAAAACCAGGTGGCGTACCCGACGCGGCCCGGGGAGGCGCCGGCCGAGCGGGACCTCCAGTACGCCTTTACGAACCTCGCGAGCGCATTGGCGGCGGACCGGGTGGTGTTCAACTCCGCGTTCCAGCGCGACGCGTTCCTGGAGGGGCTCGACCGGCTCCTGGGCCGCATGCCCGACGCCCGGCCCCGGTGGGCCGTGGCCGAGATCGCGGCCCGCTCCGGGGTGCTCTGGCCCGGGGTGGAGGTGGCCGACATCCCTCAGCCCGGGCCGCGGGAGGAGCCCCCCGTGATCCTGTGGAACCACCGGTGGGAGCACGACAAGGACCCGGAACTCTTCTTCCGGGTTCTCCTTCGGCTTGCCGACGAGGGGGTGCCCTTCCGGGTGGCCGTGGCCGGGGAGCGGTTCGGGAGGGCGCCACCCGTGTTCGAGGAGGCGAGGGCCCGGCTGGGACCCCGGGTGGTCCACTGGGGCTACGTGCCCGACCGGAGGGCCTACGGCCGGCTTCTCGCCCGGTGCCACGTCGTCGTGAGCACCGCCCGGCAGGAGAACTTCGGCCTGAGCGTGGTGGAGGCGGTCTATGCCGGGGCCCATCCCCTCGTGCCGGCCCGGCTCGCCTATCCCGAGGTGGTGCCGACCGAGTTCCACGCCGCCTGTTTGTATGGCGACCCGGAGGATCTTGCCGCCCGGATCCGGTCGTTGTGCACCGGTAGAGAAAAGCTCTTGGATCCCGGGCGGTTGCGCGCTGCGTTCGGCCGCTATGCCTGGGAAAAAAGGGGAACGGCGTTTGATGAAGCGGCCGAGCGCCTTTCCGGTTCCGCGGCGGATGTGGTATAAAGAAGGTCTCCCGCCCAGGAGGCCGACCGTGCGCCCCACCCTCTGGCTCTGGATCCTCGTCGCGGCCCTGGCGTTCGCCATGGCCTGGACCCTGTGGGCCGGGCGCACCGGGCGGATCCGCTCGCTCCACGGGGCCGAGGGGCGGGCTCCCGCGCCGGTTTACTCGTCGAGCCGGGTGAGCGTGTAGCTCCGGGACCCCAGGCCGATCCGCTCGGCGTGGACGAGCTGCACCGACCAGTCGATGTCGGGGTACACCCCCCGGAACTTGTCGCCGCCGGGTTCGTGATGGGCCTTGAGGGCCGAGTCGGGCCGGCCCGGGCAGGCGTTCACGAGGTCCACGCAGGCCTGGTCGAGGGCCACGGGGTCGCGGCCCGACGCGAGCCCCACGTCGGCCACGATGGGCGCGTCGTTGTGGGCGTGGCAGTCGCAGGCCGGGCTGACCTGGGCGACGAAGTTCAGGAACACGGCGCGGTCGCGCTTGCCGTGGAGGGCGGCGCAGGCGTACTCGGCCATTTTCTCCTGCATGGATTGGGGGCCCTCGGTCCAGCGGATCTGGATCGCGCCGGTGGGGCAGGTGAGGATGCACTCCCCGCAGCCCACGCACCGGTCGGGGTCGATGGAGGCCTTCTCCCCCACGGTGATGGCCCCGTGGGCGCACCACCGGGCGCACTCGCCGCAGGCCACGCACCGTTTGGCCTTGACCTTGGGGGACACCCCGGAGTGCTGGGCCATCTTGCCCTCGCGGGTGGCGCACCCCATGCCGAGGTTTTTCACCGCGCCGCCGAACCCGGCCACGTCGTGGCCCTTGAAGTGGCTCAGCACCACCAGGGCGTCGGCGTGGGCGATCTCGGCGGCGATCGAGGCCTCCCGGAAATGGACCCCGGGCACCGGGACCCGGACCCCGGTGTTGCCCCTGAGGCCGCCGGCGATGATGACCGGCGCGCCCACCGTAGCGTAGGTGAACCCGTGGAGGATGGCCGTTTCGAGGTGGCTCACCGCCTCGGTGCGGCTCCCCCGGTACAGCGTGTTCGTGTCGGTGAGGAACGGCTTGGCGCCCAGATCCCGGATCCGGTCCACCACGCGCCGCACGAACACGGGCCGCAGGAACGAGGCGTTTCCCCGTTCCCCGAAGTGAAGCTTCACGGCCACGAGATCGCCCTTGCCGACACATTGGGCGAGCCCGGCCCGTTCCAGGAGATCGTCGATCTTGTGGAACAGGGTGCGGCGGTGGCTGGTTCGCAGGCCGCAGAAATAGACGTCGGACGCCATGGCACGCTCCTTTGCGGGAACCCGGAGAAAACGGTTCGGCCGCGAAGGGTAATACACGGGCCGCCGGGGCGCCAACCGGGGCGCCCGGAGGCGTCG
>CAZUYO010000261.1:0-1709 GCA_964624725.1 uncultured Thermodesulfobacteriota bacterium | reverse complement strand
ACGGGGAGGGACAAGGGAAGACGCTGGACTCCGAATGGGCTCGGCCTTCCGGCCTCCCAGCTTTCCAGCGTGCCAGCGGGGAGTGACACCGAAACGGACAGGGGAACGGGCTCACATCGCGGGGTTGCGGCCGGACGGGTCGCGGAAGGAGACGGGTGATGTACCAGATCGGCGACAAGGTGGTGTACCCGGGGCACGGGGTGGGGGAGGTGGTGGCCATCGAGTCCCGCGAGATGATGGGGACGAAGATGGACGTCTACGTCCTGCGGATCCTCGACAAAGGGATGACCATCATCGTGCCCGTCTCCAAGAGCGAGGAGGTGGGGTTGCGGCAGGTGATGGGCGGGGAGGAGATCGACCAGGTGTTCCACGTGCTCCGCCAGCGCGGCCGGGTGAGCGACGGCCAGACCTGGAACCGCCGGTTCCGGGCCTACAGCGAGAAGATCCGCACGGGCTCGGCCCTGGAGATCGCGAAGGTCCTCCGGGACCTTTACCTCCTGCGGGCCGGGAAGAGCCTGTCGTACGGGGAAAAGCGCATGCTCAACACGGCCATGGAGCTCCTGGCCCAGGAGATCGCGGTGGCGAGCGGCGAGCCGCCCAACCGGGCCCAGGCGCGGATCCTGTCGGCCTTCTCGGACGTGGCGACGAAAACGGAGGTCTAGCGGGTGGCGCTGTTCTGGGTGCGGGCGATCCTTCTCGGGATCTGCCTAACGGCCGGGGCCTTCGCGGGCCCCGGTTTCCTTCCGGGCGAGATGGCCCGCTGGATCGGGGCGGCCGGCGGGCTGCTCCTGTTCTTCGGGTGCTGGGCCGCGGAGCGGTGGGTCCGTCAGGCCCCCTCGCTCATGGTGTTCGGCGGCGGGGTGGGGGTGCTGGTGGGGCTCTTGGCCCTGGCGGCCATGCGGGCCGGCCTGGGGGTGAACGATCCCCTGATCCTGCTGCCGCTGGGCGGGTGCCTCCTTTATCTCGCGGGGGCGGCCGGGGCCCGCGGCGTGCGGGCGTTCCGGGGGGCCCCGGGGAAGACCGGGGTGGCGGCGAGCATCGCGCCCAAGATTCTCGACACCTCGGCCATCATCGACGGCCGGGTGGCCGACATGGTGGACCTGGGGTTCATCGGCGGCCCCCTGGTCGTACCCCAGTTCATCCTGAACGAGCTCCAGGGCATCGCCGATTCCACCGATCCCCTGAAACGCGCCCGGGGCCGCCGGGGACTGAGCGTGCTCGAGCGGCTGCAGGCCATGGAGGGCGTCGAGGTCCGGATCACCGACCAGGACTTTCCCAAGGTGAAGGAGGTGGACGCGAAGCTCGTGTCGCTGGCCAAGGCCTCGGGCGCCACCCTGATCACCAACGATTTCAACCTCTCCAAGGTGGCCGAGCTCCAGGGGGTGCGGGTGCTCAACATCAACGAGCTCGCCAACGCGCTTCGGCCCGTGGTGCTCCCCGGTGAGTCGGTGCAGGTGACCCTCCAGAAGGAGGGCAAGGAGCCCGGCCAGGGGGTGGGATACCTGGAGGACGGCACCATGGTGGTCGTGGAGCAGGGCCAGAGCCTGATCGGCCAGCCGGTGAAGGCCGTGGTGACCTCGGTGCTCCAGACCTCGGCCGGCCGGATGATCTTCGCCCGGCCCGAGGGGGCCGAATCCCAGGCGGAATCCGGCAAGCGCCGGCGGGTGTGGAGACGCCGGGCGTGAGGTGCTGGGGGGTGGTGGCGGCCG
>CAZUYO010000260.1:0-4348 GCA_964624725.1 uncultured Thermodesulfobacteriota bacterium | reverse complement strand
GCGAGAACGCTGGAAGGCTTAAACCTTTTGTTATTTTCGGATCATAGCCCGATCAGCCCCCGGGGAGCAACGCTCCGGCGTCCGGGGAAACCCTCCGGCCGGGCGCGGAGTGCGGCATCCGGCCCCTGGAGGGGCCGGGGCCTGGCCCAGGGGACCGGAGACCGGTCGACCGACGAGCGCGGACCGAACGCATTCGGCCCTCGACACGGGGGCGATCCGGCCTAGATTGAAAGGCGGTGTGACCGCGACGGGGGGACCCGGGGCGACCGCGGAGGGACCATGACGGCTGAGGCGTTCGAGGGCCGGGGATCGGGACCGTTGCGCACGGGGCTCGTGCTCGAGGGGGGGGCGATGCGGGCCGGGTTCGTGGCGGGGGTGGTGATGGCCTGGATGGATCTGGGCCTTCCCCTGCCGGACCTGGGGGTGGGGGTATCGGCGAGCGCGGCCACCCTGGCCTACTTCGCGGCGGGGCAGCGCGACGACCTGGAGGCGGTGTGGCGGGGGGAGCTCTGCGACCCGGCCCTCGTGTGTTTCCACAACCTTCCCGCCTGCGCCCTGACCGCGGATCCCGAACGCCCGGCCCTGGACGTGGGCCGGCTCGTGTTCGAGGTGTTTGCCCGACGGCATCCGTTGAATCGGTGGGCCGTGTCGGAACACCCGACGGAGTGCCGGTTCGCGGCGGCCCGGGTGGGAGAGCGCAGGCTGCACCTGTTCCACCCCGGGGAGGCGGATCTGTACGACATCCTCCACGCCTGCATGTGTGTGCCGGGCTGTTACCCGCGCACGGTCCGCATCGGCCCCGGGGAGTATCTGGACGCCGGGGTGGTGGACCCGTTGCCGGCCCGGGCGGTGTGGCGCATGCTGACGGACCCGGGCCGGAGGATCGTCGCGGTCCTGTCCCGGCCGGCGGGATGGCGGGACGAGATGCTCCCCTGGTACGAAAGGGTGGTGTTCTGGCGCTACTTCAAGGCCAACGGGTGGATGGTCCGGAGCCTGCGGCGGGCCGGCCTGCGGTACCGGGCCCAGGTGAACCGGCTGGAGGAGCTCGCCCGGCTCGATCCGCCCCGGGCCCTGGTGCTTCGCCCCGCCGGACCCCCGCCGGTCCGGTTCGTGACGCTGAACCAGGAGCGCCTGAACCGCATGATCGACGAGGGCTACCGTGAGGTGGCGCGTCGGCGCGAGGAGATCCTGCGGTTTCTCGAACCCCTGCCGGCGGTCTGACCTCCCGGGGAACGGGTACGGCAGGGCCGGAGGGGACCGCGGCCGGTTTTTTCTTGCAACTGATTTGCAAGAGTGATTCAATGCGCGGACCTGACGCCCCGCACAGAGGAGAACGTATGTCGCGTTGTCACGGAAGCGCAGTGGTCGACGCCGAGGCCGCGTTGCGGAAGCTCGTGCTCGTGGGAAACCCCAACGTGGGCAAGAGCGTGCTGTTCAACCGGCTCACCGGCTCCTACGTGGTCGTGTCGAACTACCCGGGCACCACCGTGGAGGTATCGAGGGGGAAGCTCCGCCACGCGGGCGGCGAGGTGGACGTGGAGGACACCCCGGGCATGTACAGCCTGCTGCCCATCACGGAGGAGGAGCGGGTGGCCCGGGACATCCTGCTCCGGGGGGACGCGGACGCCGTGGTGCACGTGGTGGACGCGAAGAACCTGAAGCGGATGCTCCCCATGACGCTCCAGCTGGTGGAGGCGGGCCTGCCGGTGGTGGTCGTGCTCAACATGATCGATGAGGCCGAGCGGCTCGGGGTCCGGATCGACGTGGAGGCGTTGGAGCGGGCCCTGGGCGTGCCGGTGGTGGCGACCGCCGCCCTCACCGGGCGGGGCGTGCAGGACCTGCTGGAACGGTTGCCGGAGGCCGGAGGCTCCACGGGCCGGGCGGAGCTCTACTACGGCCCCGACGTGGAAACCGCCGTGGCCGAGATCGAGCCCGTGATGCCGGCCCGGATGGGCTTGAGCCCGCGGTCCCTGGCCCTGTTATTGCTCCAGGGTGACGAACGGCTCGAGGAGACGTTGCAGCTCTCCACGGCCGACCTGGAGCGGGTGGAGCGGGCCCGGCGCGAGGTGGAACGCCGGGCCGGGGCGCCGGCGAGCCTGCTCATTCCGCAGCGGCTCCACGAGGAGGCCGAACGGCTGGCCGACGAGGTGTTCCGGGCCCCCGAGTCCGGGGTGGTCACGTGGAACGAGCGCCTGAGCCGGTGGATGATGCACCCGGTGGCCGGGCTCCCGATTCTGGCCGCGGTGCTCTACTTCGGGCTGTACAAGTTCGTCGGGGGGTTCGGGGCGGGCACCGTGGTGGATTTCCTGGAGGGCCACGTGTTCGAGACCTACGTGAACCCGTGGGTGAACGGCGCCGTGACCCGCTGGGTGCCGTGGCCCTGGCTCCAGGAGCTCATCGCCCTGGACTACGGGGTGATCACCCTGGGCCTGCGGTACGCCGTGGCGATCATCCTGCCGATCGTGGGGACCTTTTTCATCGCGTTCTCCGTGATCGAGGACTCCGGGTACCTGCCCCGGCTGGCCATGCTGGTGGACCGGGTGTTCAAGGCCATCGGCCTGAACGGCCGGGCCGTGATCCCCATGACCCTGGGGTTCGGCTGCGACACCATGGCCACCATGGTGACCCGTACCCTGGAGACCACGAGGGAGCGCATCATCGCCACCGTGCTCCTGGCGCTGGCGATTCCCTGCAGCGCCCAGCTGGGGGTGATCCTGGGCATGATGTCCACGGCGCCCCGGGCCATGGCCGTGTGGGCGGGGTTCGTGATCGGGGTGTTCCTCCTGGTGGGGTGGCTCTCGGCGCGGATCCTCCCGGGGGAGCCCCCGGTGTTCTACATGGAGATCCCACCCCTGCGCCTGCCCCGGCCCGGCGCCGTGGCGGTGAAGACCCTGACGCGGATGCAGTGGTATTTTGCCGAGATCCTGCCGCTCTTTCTTCTGGCCAGCGTGCTGATCTGGCTCGGGAAGCTCACCGGCGTGTTCGACGCGGTGGTGGCCGGCTTGGGGGTCGTCATGGGGTGGATCGGGTTGCCCCAGGAGGCGGCCGTGGCGTTCCTGTTCGGGTTTTTCCGGCGGGACTACGGCGCCGCCGGCCTCTACGACCTCCAGTCCCAGGGGCTGCTCACCGGGAACCAACTGGCGGTGGCCGCGATCACCTTGACCCTGTTCGTGCCCTGCATCGCCCAGTTCCTGGTGATGCAGAAGGAGCGGGGCACCAAGACGGCGCTCGCCATCGGGGGGTTCGTGTTCGTGTTCGCCTTCGCCGTGGGCGCCGCGGTGAACGGGCTTCTCACGGCACTGGGGATCCAGCTATGAAGTGCGGGTTCTGCGGAAAGGAGTTCTCGGAGGAGGCGGCCCGCAAGGAGTGCGGGGCGTGCTCGCTCTTTGGCGGGTGCAAGAACGTGAAATGCCCGTACTGCGGCTACGAGATGCCCCGGGAGGCCGGGTGGGTCCGCTGGCTTCGGGGCCGCGGTAAGGAGACGAGGAAATGAGCCTGGACGAACGGATGGAAGAGGCGCTGGAAACGCTGTGGGAGCGCCTGGAGGAGGGGAAGGCCGGCCAGGAGGGGCCGGAGCGGGAGGAGCTCGAGGCCCTGGAGGCCCAAGGCCTGGTGCGGGGCGAGGGCGAGGGGCTGGCGTTCACGGAAAAGGGGCGGGAGGAGGCCCGCCAGGTGATCCGCCGGCACCGCCTGGCCGAGCGGCTCATGAGCGACGTGGTGGACACCTCCCGGGCCGACATGGAGGCCGCGGCCTGCCAGATGGAGCATGCCCTGCGCCGGGGGGTGGAGGAGCGGGTGTGCGAGCTCTTGGGCCACCCGGAGACCTGCCCCCACGGCCGGCCGATCCCCCCCGGACCCTGCTGCGAGAAGGCCCGGGCCGAGGGGGAGCGGTACGTGGCGCCCCTGGCCCATCTGCGCCCCGGGGAGGAGGGAACCGTGGCCTACCTCAAGACCCAGGACTCCAAGAAGCTCCAGAAGCTCATGGCCATGGGGGTGCGCCCGGGAAGCCGCCTGAAGGTGGAGCAGGCGTTTCCGGCCTACGTGTTCACCGTGGGGTTCAGCCGGTTTGCGGTGGACGCCGAGATGGCGGAGCTGATCATGGTGCGGCGGGAGCCGGGGTCGCCGGGGCCGCGTCGGCGCCGGCGGTGGGGGTTTCGGTTCGGGGCGTGAGGCGGAGGGACGCGCCGGTAGGCCGCGACGCGGCGTGCCCCCTCCCACCAGGGGAGGGGGGGCTGGGTGGCGCCCTGCGGCACCACCACGACAGACCCTCTCCCCCGCGGTCTGCCCTCTGAATTCTGGCCCCTGGTACGGAAGCCGCTCCCACAGGTTGGCCGGCGCCATGGCGCCG
>CAZUYO010000259.1:0-4350 GCA_964624725.1 uncultured Thermodesulfobacteriota bacterium | reverse complement strand
GCGATGTACTGCTGGAGCCGGCCGGTCTGGATCCGCCGGATCTGGGCCCCGAGGCCCAGCACCCCGGTGGCCGTGCCGTCCACCACCCCGTCGATGGCCTTCACGTCGAACCGGCTCCACAGGGCCGCGGCGCCCAGGGCGAACCGGTACCCCACCCGGCGGTAGATCTCGCCCACCCACTCGTTGGCGGGCTCGAACCACCGCTTGTCGAGCCGGAGGAACCAGGCCGTGGCCCGGCGGTAGAACCAGTCGAGATCCAGGTTGAGCTTCGCCTCGGGCGTGAGCTTTTTCCGCAAGAGGTAGAAGGCGAGCCCCGTGAACCCGAGCATCTGGAGCGTCTCGGAGAGGTGGTAGGCGTTGTAGGGGTGGTATTCCACCGGGAACGGGAGCATCCGGTAGAGGTAGTCGGGGTACACCCCCAGGAAGATGCAGAAGAACGAGGCGATGCCCATGGCGATCACCATGTTCTTCGGCGGGTCCTTGCACTCCACCCCGCTGTCCTTGCCGAACCAGATGAAGTAGGGGAGCTTGATGCCCACCGAGAGGAACGTCCCCACGGCCGCGAGGCTCAGCATGAGCATCAGGATGGTCCGGTGGGCCTCGCCGGCTCCCGCGATCACCATGGACTTGGAGATGAACCCGCTCGTGAGCGGGAACCCCGAGATGGAGATGCCGCCGATCACGGTGCCCAGCATGGCGAGCGGCATCCTCTTGTAGAGCCCGCCGAGCTCCGAGAGCTTGGCCGTGCCGGCCATCTCGAGCACCGCGCCCACCCCCATGAAGAGGAGCCCCTTGTAGAGGATGTGGGCGTAGGCGTGGGCCACGGCGCCGTTTACCGCCATGGCCGTGCCGATGCCGATGCCGCAGACCATGTAGCCCACCTGGCTCACGATGTGGTAGGCGAGGATCCGGCGGCCGTCGTTTTCGATGATGGCGTAGAGCACGCCGTAGATCGTCATGATCGCCCCGGCCACGGCGAGCACCTCGTACCCGGGGAACGCCCGGGCGAGCACATAGACCGCGGTCTTGGTGGTGAAGGCGCACATGAACACGGCGCCCATCACCGTAGCCTCGGGGTAGGCGTCGGGGAGCCAGGCGTGGATCGGGGGCACCGCGGCGTTCAGGGCGAACCCGACGAGGATCAGGTAGGCCGCGAGGTCGGCCGCGTCGGGGGCGATCGGGCCGAAGGTGAGATCGCCGGTCTTCATCCATTTCAGGAAGATGCCGGCCATGAGCACGAGCCCGCCCACCGTGTGCACCAGGAGGTACCGGAACCCGGCCTTGACCGAGGCCTGCCGCCGCCGCAGGAACACCAGGAACGCCGAGGCGAAGGCCATGAGTTCCCACCACACGAAGAGCGTGAGGTAGTCGCCGGCGAGCGTGACCCCCAGGGACCCGGCCACGTAGAGGAACGCCGAGACGTGCTGGCCCGTGTCCGTGACGTGCAGGCCGTACACGGCCCCGATCAGGGCCATCAGGGTGAACACGTGGAGGAACACGATCGCGAGCTTGTCCACGTGGGCCGGCACGAGCCGGAAGCCCAGGTACTCGATGGCGCCGTAGGTGCCGGGGACCATGGCGTGGACCGACAGGAAGGCCACGAGCGGCACGGCCACGAGCGCGACCTGCCGGGCGCGGCCCCGGAGCACGGCCGCAAGCGCCGCGCCGATCACGAACAAGAGCGCCGGGTGCAGAAGGCCCATGGCTAGTCCTCCTCCCGGTCGTAGTAGTCCACGGGCTTCATGAGCCAGAGGTGCCCCAGGCCCTTCATGCCCTTGGCCATCACGAGCCCGCCCACCAGGGCGAACCCCGCCCAGAACCCCCGGACCCGGTCGCCCCAGAAGTGGGCCCCGTGCCGCGGCGCGAAGACGTCGTAAACGAGGAACAGGCCCAGGAGCCCGAAGAAAACGGCCCGGAGCCAGTGGGGCCGCTCCCGGAGCCGGTCGATCAGGCGCACCAGCCGAGCGCTCATCGCACCACCTCGATGAGTTTCAGGAAGAGGTCGGGGTAGAAGCCGAACACCACGCTCAGCACGGCGGTGAGAAAGAGCGGCACCACCATGAACGGGCTCGCCTCGGCCATCTGGAGCCGGGCCGCGCCTCCGTCGCGCGGGAAGAACGCCCGCAGGAACACCGGCACGAAGTACCCGGCGTTGAGGAGCGAGCTCGCCAGGAGCACCACCAGGAGCCCCAGGCTCTTGAGTTCCATGGACCCCAGGGCCAGGTACCACTTCGACACGAACCCGGCCACGGGCGGGGCCCCGATCATGGAGAGGCTCGCCAGGCCGAACGCGGCCATGGTGAACGGCATCTTGTAGCCGATGCCGTCCAGTTGGCTGATCTCGGTCTTGCGGTGGGCCACCATGATGGCGCCGGCGCAGAAGAAGAGCGTGATCTTCGAAAAGGCGTGGTTCGGGATGTGGATGAGCCCGCCGGTGATGCCGCTCGGGGTCAGCATGGCCACCCCGAGCACGATGTAGGAGAGCTGGCTGATCGTGGAGTAGGCGAGCCGGGCTTTGAGGTTGTCCTTCGTGAGCGCGATCACCGAGCCCATGAGGATCGTGAACGAGGCGATGTAGGCCGTGACGAGCCCCAGGCCGTAGCGCTGCAGCAGGTCCACCCCGAAGGCGTAGAGCATGACCCGGCAGATGGAAAAGACGCCCACCTTCACCACGGCCACGGCGTGCAGCAGCGCGCTCACCGGGGTGGGGGCCACCATGGCCGACGGGAGCCAGTTGTGGAGCGGCATGATCGCCGCCTTGGCGTACCCGAACAGGCTCATGAAGAAGAGCACGCTCACCAGCACCCGGCCCGCGTCGGCCGGGAAGATGCCGGTCTGGATGTTGGTGGCGAAGTCCAGGGTGCCGCAGGTCACGTAGGTGAGCACCAGCACGGGCAGCAGGAGCACCTTGGAGGTGACCATGAGGTAGGTGATGTACTTGCGGCTCCCGTCGTAGGCCTCGTCGTCCTGGTGGTGCATGACCAGGGGGTAGGTGAAGATGCTGACGAGCTCGTAGAAGAGGTAGAGGCTGAGCAGGCTCCCGGAGAACGCCACCCCCACGGCCCCGAAGATGGTGGCCGCGTAGCAGGTGTAGAACCGGGTCTGGGCGTGCTCGTGGAGCCCCCGCATGTACCCCACGCAGTAGAACCCGGCCAGGATCCACAGGAACGAACTGACCCCGGCGAAAAGGAGGCTCATGCCGTCCACCCGGAGCCGGATCGCCACCCCGGGGAAGAACTCGAAGGGGGTGTAGGTGTACACCCCGCCGTGGGTCACGGCGGGCAGGAAGGTCATGGCCGCCACGAAGGTGGCGGCCGCGCCCACCACCGAGCAGGCCTCCCGCACGTTGGGCCAGCGGCCGGTGGCGAGGATGGCCACGGCCGTGGCCAGGGGCAGGAGGATCGGGATCACGATGCGTGCGGTTTCGATCTCGTACATGGCGACCCCGTCAGTTCTTCAGCTCGGAGATCTCGTCGGCCAGGATGGTGCGGAACCGGCGGTACACCACCACGGCGATGGAGAGGCAGATGGCGGCCTCGGCCGCAGCCAGGCCCATGATGAACAGGGTGAAGGTCTGGCCCACGGTCTTGTCGGGCGCGAGAAAGGTGTTGAAGGCCACGAAGTTGAGGCCCGCCGCGTTCAGGATGAGCTCGGCGCTGATCAGCATGCTGATGAACCCGGGCCGGCTCACCAGCCCGTAGAGCCCCAGGGCAAACAGACACAGGGCCACGAGCAGATAGGCCTCGAGATGGCCGAAAAGGAGCGGTTGCATCGCCTTACCCTCCTGCGGGCCGCCGGCCCCGGCGGGCCAGCACCACCGAGCCCACGATGGCCACGAGCAGCACGAGCGAGATGAGCTCGAACGCGAAGGCGTACCGGGTGAGGAGCCCCTCGCCCACCTGGTGGATGGTGCCCTCGACGGCCGTGGGCTGGGCCTGCCACCGGGTGGCGAACACGGCCGAGCCGAGCACGAGGGCCGCGAAGAGCCCCACCCCCACGCCGGCCACGATCTTCCCGGGCACGAGCCGGGGGTCCTTCTCGGCCTCGCTCGGGGGCCGGGCCAGCATCACGGCGAACACGATGGAGATGCACACCGCGCCCACGTAGATCAGGATCTGCATGGCCGCGATGAAGTGGGTGCCCAGGTACACGTAGAGGCCGGCCACCCCCACGAGCGAGGTGGCGAGCCCCAGCACGGCGTGGATCAGCCGCCGGGCCCCCACGGCCACCACCCCCCCGGCCAGCGCGAGGAACACGAACCCCACGAAGGCCGCGTCGGCCAGATGGATGTACAGGCTCAGGCTCGGATCGAAGGTGAAGGTCATGTCGGGTTCCGTGAATCGTGAATCG
>CAZUYO010000258.1:2580-4351 GCA_964624725.1 uncultured Thermodesulfobacteriota bacterium | reverse complement strand
AGACCGCCGACCGCGGACCGAAGTCACTCGGAAGGGAACGGGAATAGGGACGCCGGGATGGGGGGGCGAACCACGGAGGGCACGGAGGACACGGAGAGAATCGGGGTGAACGGGATCCATGTTGCAACAGACACGAACCGGCGAGCCGGCGGGGGGATTCGGCGCGGGCGGTGGGGCGGGATCGTGCTCGCAGCGGTGATGGCCCTGCTCGGGTTCGGGGGGCCGGCCGGGGGCATGGGGAAGGCCCCGGAGCCGCCGCCTCCCGTTACTTCGCTGGAACGCATCGCCCGGGCCGTGGAGGCGGGAGAGATCGACCCGGACACGGCCGAGATGTACCGGGTGTTCGCCGTGGTCGGAGACGAACGCCTTCCCGAGCGGTTCCGGGGCACGGAGCCCATCCGCGACGGCACGCCGGTGCTCCGTCACGCCCGGAGCCGGTTCGAGGAGCTCCGGCCCGAGGTGCAGGAGGCCCTGCGGCCCTACCTGTTCCCGAAGGAGAACCGATGAGGAAACCACTTTTCGGGGCCCTGATGGTCCTCCTCGCCGTCGCACCGGTCTGGGCCGGTCCGGCGCCGGTGGCGGATCTGGCCGACCGGATCGACGCCCTGGTGGCCCGGGGGGAGGCCTCGCCCGACCAGGCGGAACTGTACTGGCTCTACGCGGTGCGGGCCCCCGAGCGGTTGCCGGCCGGGCTCCGGGCGGGCCCGGCCGGAGTCCGGGCCGCGCGGGCCGCGGCCGCGGCCTCCGAACGAGAGCCCTTCGCGCTTCGGTGCGGCACCCCGGTGCTGCGCCACGTTCGGGCGCGGCTCGGGCGTCTTCCTCCCGCGCTTCGCGCCGAAGCCGTGGAGCTCCTCGGCCGTGCCTCCGCAGGGCGCGGGGCGGCGTTCCGCACCGCCGCGGGGAAAACGGGCGCACCCGCTCTCGCCAACCGTCTCGTCACCGAGAACTTCTCCATCGAGTGGGGTCCCGACCTCACGAACGAGGACGGCTCCACGCCCGTGGTCCGCGATCAGTTCGGCGACCCGGACATCCCCGACGTGGTCGAGCGCTGGGCCGCATATTTCGAGGCGGCCTATGCGGCCGAGGTGGGCGAGATGGGCTACACCCACCCGGCCGTCGAGGCGAACCTGATCCCGGTGTACATCGGGAACTCGGACGCCAACGAGTCGCTCGAGGACATCGGGTCTGGGACCTACGCCTTCACCCAACCCGACGGGGTGCCCTACATCGTGGTGAACAACGACCTGAGCTTCGTGCCGGCGAACGGGGAGGGCACGTCGGGCCTCGCGAAGATCCACGGCGCCATGAAGATCACGGCGGCCCACGAGCTCTTCCACGTGTTCCATTTCCTCTACGAACCGGACGCCTGGATCCCCACCGAGGACGACTGGTGGTTCGAGTGCTCGTCCACCTGGATGGAGGACGAGGTGTTCGATGACGTAAACGACTACTACCAGTACTTTAACCAGGCGTTCAGGCGGCAGGGGTGGGCGGATTTCCTGGACGAGGGCCTGCCGGTCCGGTCCTCCGACCTGAACTACGTCACCCGCGCCTACGGGTCGGTGATCTTCGCCAAGTACCTCTCCGAGCACGTGGGGGGGCGGCAGGCGATGTTCGACGTGTGGGACCGGATCCGGTTCGACGGACAGCGCATCCTGGACGCCCTCGACGCCTTCGCCACGGCCAACGGCTTCGCCGGGCTTCCGGACCTGTTCCTGGGGTTCGTGGGCGCCACGGCGGTCATGGACTACGAGGAAGGCGCGAACTACGG
>CAZUYO010000258.1:0-2480 GCA_964624725.1 uncultured Thermodesulfobacteriota bacterium | reverse complement strand
CGCCCCGGTTTGACGGGGCCGGCCTTGTGAAACCGGAAACGATCTGCCCGCACGGAGGCCCCCATGCCCCAGGTCCGACGGCGATGGTTCGCGGCGGTTCTCGCCGCTGTTTCGTGGGTCGTCGCCGCGGCCGGGGCCCGGGCGGCCGAGGTCCTCTTCGTCTATCCCCCCCCGAACTCCCTCGTCACGGAATCGCCCGTCACCGTGCTCGGGTACGTGCTGGGCGACCCCGCGTCCGAGCTCGCGGCCCGGGTGGTGCCCGAGGACCGCTCGGTGGAGCCCACCCGCACCGATCTCTACCTGTTCAAGGGCAAGGTGTTCTCCGGCTCCCTGGAGCTCACGCCCGGCCGGAACAACGTGGTGGTGGGCGCCACGGTGCTCCCGCTCCTCTACCGCCCCGGGTTCGAGGGCGAGGCCGAAGGGGCGTTCCGCCGGCCGAGGCCCCACGCCGGGGGGATCGAGTCGTGCAACCCCTGCCACGGGTTCTCCCGGGGGAGCCTGACCCTCAAGGCCCGGACGCCCGATCTGTGCCTCAAATGCCACAAGCTCGGCACCGAGTCGCTCCGGGCGGTGATCAAGAAGAACCGCCACACCGAGGAGATCACCCCGGACTGCCTGCGGTGCCACGACCCCCACGTGTCCTTCGAGCCTCAGTTGTTGCGGGATCGCGAGCAGGCCTGCGCGTCGTGCCACGAGGAGGAGGGCGGGCCGTCCCTCCACGCCGACGCGGCCGCCTCGCCCTGCGGGGCCTGTCACGACGCCCACGCGTCGGCCTACCCGGCCCTGCTCCGGGGGGAGGCCCTGGAGCTCTGCGCCCGGTGTCACGCGGACGTGGCGGATCCGGACCGGTACCCCCGCTCGTACCACCGGCCGGTGGACGACGGGAACTGCTTCGACTGCCACCAGCCCCACGCCGGCGCCTACCCGTCGCTCCTCGTGGACGTGGCACCGGGGTTGTGCGGCCGGTGTCACGAGGAGGCGGGGGAAGAGGTGCACGGCGGGGAACTGGCCGAGTGCCGGACGTGCCACGAGCCCCACCTGTCGAAACAGCCCGACCTCCTGAAACCCGGGGTGTCCGAGCGGTGTCTCGACTGCCACGGTGCGCCCGCCAAGGGAAAGTACCGGCATCCCGAGTCCGAGGACGGGTGCGTCACGTGCCACAACCCCCACGATCCCAAGGGGCTCAAGGCGGCCGACAAGGTGTGCGGTCGGTGCCACGGGCTGCGGAAGGAGGGGTTCCGGGCGGCGCACGGGGATCTCCCCATGGACGACGTGCGCCAATGCACGTTCTGCCACGAGTCCCACGCCGGGGACTACCCGAAGCTCCTTCGGGGCAACGTGCACTATCCCTTGCAGAACGGCGGCTGTAACGCCTGCCACGAGGTCCGGGAGGGCCGGATCGAGCTCCGGTACGAGGGGAGCAAGAACTGCACCCGCTGCCACGGCCAGATCACCGGCACCTCCCAGATCGTCGAGGTCGACAAGGTGCACAAGCCCGTGTACCAGATCGACTGTATCGCCTGCCACAACCCCCACCTGGGGGTGCGCGACAAGTTTCTCCTGGAGGATCCGGTGACCCTGTGCGGCTGGTGCCACGGCATCCTGCTGCGGGGGGTGGAGAACGTCCACGGCGTGTTCGAGAAGGGAACCTGCTACACCTGCCACCTACCCCACATCAGCGATTTCCGGCCGCTCCTGAAGCGGCCCGAGCGGGCCCTGTGCACGAGCTGCCACACGGGGATCGTTCCGGACTCGCCGGCCGAGGAGCGGCTGCTCCACGGCGCGCTGAAGGACGGACGCTGCACCGGGTGCCACAACCCCCACGGCACGAACACGGAGAAGCTCCTGAGGGGGAACCGCGACGGGCTGTGCCGCGACTGCCACCCGCAGGTGCTGGAATCGGAGTCGGGCAAACCCTACCGGTACGCCCACGGGCCGGTGGGAGCCGGAAACTGCACGGCGTGCCACACCCTCGGCCACCGGCACGAGCGGGAGGACGACCGGTTCCTGCGGGCCCGGGGAAGCCGGGTGTGCGCCCTGTGCCACGACACCCAGCCCGGCCACGTGCCCCAGCGGTTCCGGGCCAAGATGGCCGAGGTGCGAAACGACTGCCTCGCCTGCCACCTGCCCCACGGCTCGGACAACCGGTTCATGATGAGGGAGGAGTACTATTGACGCTGGGCGGCAGGGCGGCTTGGCGGCGAGGCGGCTTCGAAATCCCCTGGGCCCCTGCAGGGGGCCCCTAAGCAGGAAGGCAGCCCCTGGGTCGGCGCCCGCTGTGGGAGCGGCGTCCTCGCCGCGATCCGGGCCGAAGGCCCGAAAGGACATGGTCGCGGCTCGAAAGCCGCACCCACAGGGTGGGACAGCCGCCCACGCTAGAATCACAAAGGATTTTAGTGTTCTAGCGTCCTAGCCTCCCAGCCTCCTAGCAGGAAGCGACTTGCCTTCACCCCAGCAGGGCCGAGAGTTTCTCCCGGCTG
>CAZUYO010000257.1:0-4366 GCA_964624725.1 uncultured Thermodesulfobacteriota bacterium | reverse complement strand
GCCCCGGGGTCCGTTCCCGGGAGGGCTCCGCCCGGCCCGCGGCCTCCGGCCGGGCGCCCGCGACGAGCCCCTCCGGCCACCGGCCTTCCGGGGTCGCCGGGGAGGCCGCGCCGGGCCCCGGCGCAGGCCCCGCCCCCTCGGCCTTCGCCTCGGCGGCCTCGGGCAGGGTGCCGTCCGCGCCTCGCAGAGCGGCGGCGGCCGGCCCCTTGCCCCCCTCCCTAGCGGCCGGCGGCGCCCCCCGGGCCCGGCGCAGCCAGAACCCCCAGAGCCGCTCGGCCTTGGGGTCGGCCGGGGTCGGGACCCGGCCGTCCGCTCCGGCCTCGGGTTCGGTCTTCGTCTGAACCGGGAGGTCCACCGTCCGGGAACCCAGGGGCGGCCGCGCCGGCTCCGCGCCGGCCCCTGCGGTCTCGCCGGACGGCAACCCCGGCTGGCCCGGCACCGGCGCGGGGGCCGGCACCGCCAGGACCAGGGCGAGGCCCCCCGGGTCGGGTTGGGGCGCGTCCGTCCCGGGGTCCTGGGGCGCCGGATCGCCGGGAGCGTCCTCCGGGGCGGGGTCGTCCGCCGCCGGCGCGGGGACGGCCTCGGGAGGAAGGGGTTCGGCCCCGGCCTCGGCCGAGAGCAGTTCCGCGAGCACCGCCCAGAGGTCGGGAAACCCTTCGGGGGCGGCGGGCTGCCGGCCGGTTGTACCGGGGTCGGGCAGGGGCACGATGGCCACGGGCACCACGTCCATGGGGCACTCCTTTGCCGCTGGGGCCCTCGCAGGAGGGCCGGGGGACGTCGGTGCGGGGCGATCGCGGGGTGGGGAGGCGGGCTACTTCTTCGCGGGCGACGGGGAGGGGGTTCGCCCTTCCTCCAGGCGGTGGGTCAGCTCCCGGACCCGGTCCTTGTCCATGAGGTCGAAGATCTTTCCCACGGTCCGGCCCGGCAGGCGCTCCAGAATCGCCACCGCCATGTCGTCCTCCAGGCCCGACAGGGCCTGGGCGGCCTCCCGGGGCTTCATGGCCCCGTACACCTTGGCGATCTGGTCGAGCCGCTCGTCCTCGGCCTTCTCCCGCCGGGCGATGGCGGCCTCGACCTCCCGCTTGAGGGCCTCGAGCCGGCCGGCCTCCTCGACCAGAGCCTGCCGGGCGGCGTCCACGGCCCTCCGGAGCGCCTCCAGGGATTCCTCCTCCTGCGCGAGCTGCTGGCGGCGCTCCTCGATTCGCCGATCCAGCTCTTGCAAGAGGCGGGCCTTCGCCTGGAGAGTTTGGGGATCTTCTTGTTTTTCCTGGGACTCCTGCCCAAAAACAGGGGTCCCGAGGGCGAGCACGAGCCCGAGCAGGGCGGCCGCGGGGGCCAAAAATCGGACCTCACGGGCCATGGGGTTCCTCCTCCCCGAGGGGCCGGCGGGTCAGGGCCACCTCGTCCAGGATCTGGGTCTCCCGGCGGCGCTCGGCCTCCTTCCACCGGGCCTCCTCGCGCTCCCGCAGCTTCTCCAGGGCCTCCCGGGCCTGGTGGGCCTGGAGGAGCGCCTCGTGCTCCCGGCGCACCCGGTCCTCGGCCTCGGCGAGGCCGGCCTCGGCCTCCCGGAGCCGACGCCGCACCCCGGCCACGTGGGAGGCGTGGAGGAACAGGTCCTCGGCGCTCATCTCCCCCTTGCGCTTCAGGGCGTCGAGCGCCTCGTTCGCCCGCGCGAGGGCCGCGCGCTGCCGCTCCACCTCCTCGCGCGCGCGGTCGCGCTCCCGCCGGGCCTCGGCGTGACGCCGTTCGGCCTCCTCCTCCTCCCGGCGGCGGACCGCCAGAACCTTCTCCAGCCGGAACCGGAACGCCACCCTACGTCACCTCGGGAAACATCTCGACCAACCGCGCCACCGCCTGCTCCAGGGTCCAGGACTCCTCGATGCCCTGGGTCAGGAACGAGAGCATCGCCTCGCGCTTCTCCAGGGCCTCGTCCACGGCCGGGTTCGACCCCTCCCGGTAGGCGCCGATGTTGATGAGGTCCTCGGCCTCCCGGTAGGCCGCCAACAGGCTTTTCATCCGGGCCGCCGCCCGGCGGTGCTCCGGGGACGCCACCTCCATCATGAGCCGGCTCGCCGAGGTCAGGACATCGATGGGGGGGTAGTGGTTTCGCGCCGCGAGATCGCGGGAGAGCACCACGTGGCCGTCCAGGATCGAGCGCACGGTGTCGGCCACCGGGTCGTTCATGTCGTCGCCCTCCACGAGCACCGTGTAGAGCCCCGTGATGGAGCCCTTCCCCCCCTCCCCCATGCCGGCCCGTTCCATGAGGCGCGGCAGGGCCGCGAACACGCTGGGGGTGTAGCCCTTGGTGGTGGGGGGCTCGCCGATGGCCAGGCCCACCTCCCGCAGGGCCATGGCGAACCGGGTCACGGAGTCCATGAGGAGAAGGACGTCCATGCCCTGGTCGCGGAAGTACTCGGCCACCGTGGTGGCCACCAGGGCGCCCCGGGCCTTCACCAGGGGGGACTTCTCGGAGGTGCTCACCACCACGACCGACCGCCGGAGGCCCTCCTCCCCCAGGTCGCGCTCGATGAACTCGCGCACCTCCCGGCCCCGCTCGCCGATGAGGGCGATCACGTTCACGTCGGCCGAGGTGTTGCGGGCGATGATGCCCAGGGTGACGCTCTTCCCCACCCCGCTTCCGGCGAAGATGCCCATGCGCTGGCCCTTGCCCAGGGTGAGGAGCCCGTCGATGGCCTTGATGCCCGTGGACAGGGGCTCCTGGATCCGGGCCCGGGCGATGGGGTTGATGTCCTTGCCGTAGAGGGGGTACTTGCGGCGGCACCGGGGCGGGCCCTTGCCGTCGATGGGGTTTCCCGTGCCGTCGATCACGCGGCCCAGGAGCTCCTCGCCCACCTGGCACAGGCTCTGGGTTCGGGTGGCCACCACCCGGCTCCCGGGCTGGATGCCCCGCATCTCCCCGTAGGGCATGAGCAGGATCCGGCCCTCCCGGAACCCGACCACCTCGCAGGGGATGGCCCGGGTGCGCTCGAGCCCCCCCTGCTCGGGGTACACGAGGCAGATGTCCCCCACGGGCGCGGCCGGCCCCGAGGCCTCCACCACCATGCCCACCACCTGGAGCACCTTGCCGTAGGGGCGAAGGAGGTCGGCCTCCCGGACCGCCTCGATCTCGGGGGAAAAATCGAGCCTCATGCGTTCCCCCGGAGCACCCGGACGAGCTCCTCGAGCTGGGTTTCGAGGCGGGCGTCGATCTCGGCCGTCGGGGTCTGGACCCGGCACCCGCCCCGGCTAACCGACGGGTCCTCCACCACGGTGAGCTGGCGGATCCCGTCCACGGTTTCGAGGAAGGCGGGCTTCGCGTCCACCACGGCCTGGAGGTCGTCGGGGTGCACCCGGACGGTCACGTTCTCCCGGTCGGCGATGGACTGGAGCGCCCGCTCGGTCACGTACACCACGGCCTCCTCGCACTGCTCGGAAAGCGGCCCGAGGATCTTCCGCACCAGGGCCAGGACGAGCTCCAGCACCTGGGCCCGCCCCTCCTCGTAGAGCCGGGGCTTCCACTCGGCCAACTCCCGGAGCAGCCCCTCGAGGGCCTCGATCCGCTGGGCCACCTCCTCCCGGGCCCGCTCCTGTCCCTCCCGGAACCCCTCCTCCCGGGCCGCCTCCCGCAGGGCCTCGGCCTCGTCCCGGGCCCGGGCGAGGAGGGCCTCGGCCTCGGCCCGGGCGGCCTCCCGGGGGTCGGGGCCGGGGGCCTCCCCGCCGGGGGCCTCGGGTTCGGGCCCCGCCGGGGCGGGGGGCTCCCGTTCCGGGGGAGCGCTCTCGTCCAACTCCAGAGGCCGGAACGGGCGCACCTTTCCCTTGGGGCCGGCCGGGTCGCCGGAGTCGTCCCACCGGATCGGGCGAAAGGGCGCGGGGGAATCTTTGGCCATGGAACGCTTCGCAGCAGAAAACGGGAACGCCAGAAGGCTGGAAGCTCCGGCAGGCCGCGGGGCGGCCAGCCCGGAGGTACAAGAACCGTTCGCTTTCGGCTATAGGGGGCCGCGGTGTGGACCACGGGACCGGAGACCGTGCCAGGGCCAGGAGCCAGAAGACAGAAGACAGAGGACAGGAGGACTCTGGCATCTGCCCTCTGAACTCTGATCCCCGATACGGACCCCGCTCCCACAGGTTGGTTTGGACGGTGGCGCTAGAACCCGAAGGTTTTCCACCGCCTAGCTGCCCGGCCGCCTAGCTGCCCAGCCGCCCAGCCGCCCAGCCTCCCAGCCGCCCAGCCGCCCGGCCCGACCGTCGACCGTAGACCGACGACCGCCCTAAATGTACTCGTCCTCGTCGCCGCCGGCGAGCACCACCAGGCCCTCCTCCTCGAGCTGGCGCACGATCTCGGTCACCGACGACTGGGCCTCGGTCA
>CAZUYO010000256.1:0-4374 GCA_964624725.1 uncultured Thermodesulfobacteriota bacterium | reverse complement strand
ACGAGCTTGGAGGCGTCCTCGGCGTCGATGTGGATGAGAAAATCCCGTTCGCCGCCCCGGCGGCTCGGGAGGTAGGCTGCATTGAGCACCTGGTGGCCCTGCTGGCCGACGCACTCCAGGGCCTTCATCATGAGCTGGGGCGTGTCGCAGTGGCGCACGATCACCCGGGCCCCCTTCTCCCCGATGCCCAGGAGCGGGTTCAGCACCAGGTAGAAGAAGTCGTTGGTGGTCAGGATGCCCACCACCTCGCCGTCCTCCACCACCGGCAGGCACCCCACCCGCTTTTCCTGGGCGAGCCGCACCGCGTTCTCCACCGTGGTGTCCGGGCTCACGGTCACCACGTTTCGCTGCATGATCTCTTTGATCGTGAGCTTGGCGAACAGATAGTGGATCTCGTGGAGCGACAGGCTCGTGGCCATGGACGGCGAGGCCCGAAGCACCCGGTCCTTGGTCACGATGCCCACGAGCTTCCCGTCGTCCACGACGGGAAGCCGCTCGATCCGCTTCTCCTTCATGAGCTTCGCGGCCTCGAGCACCGGGGTGGAGCTCGGCACGGTGATGACGGGACTCGTCATGATGTGGCGCACGCGCATGGGATCCTCCTTGGAAAACAGGGTGTGATCTGGTCAAAACCGATCGGAAGTATACACGAAACCTTGAGCCCCGCTACCGGAGAAATGCGAGCACGGCCCGTTGGGCCGCCTCGGCCGCCTCCCGCAGCCGCCACGACCGCCGGTCCCTCGGCCCCACCCGGTTCGAGATGCCCCGGACCTCCCCGAAGGGGATCCCGAAGGCGAGGCACGCGTGGGCCGCGGCCGCCCCCTCCATGGTCTCGCACACCGCCCGGAACCGCCGGGCCAGCCGGGCGGCCCGCTCGGCCGTGCCGGTCACGGTGGACACCGTGACGAACCGCCCCTCCCGGGCCGGGGCCACGCTCCGGGCGGCCCCGAGGAGTTCCCGGGCCAACGCCGGGTCCACCGGGAGTTCCTCGTACCACGCCTCGCGCCCCTCCCGCCACGACGGAAACCCCAGCGTCCGCAGGCCCCGCACCCCGGCCCGGGTCTCGGCCCCCTCGTCCCCGTAGGCCTCCCCGGTGGCGACGGCCAGGTGGCCCGGCGCGAGTCTGGAGCCCGGGTAGGCGCCCCCCACCCCCACCGACACCACGGCCGACGGCCGAAGGCGAGGCAGGAGGGCCCCCAGGCACAGGGCCGTGTTCACCTTGCCCACCCCGGTCACGGCCACGGCGACGGCCCGGGCCCCGAGGCGGCCCGACCAGAGGGGCCAGGGCAGGTCCCCGGGTTCGGGCGCCAGGGCCCCCGTGAGGAGCCCCGCCTCGGCCGGGGTGGCCGCCACCACGAGGACCGGCGCCTCACCCATGGGCCCGCCCCGGGTGGTAGGGGCACCGCGACCGGTCGGCCGGGGAGACCGGGCAGTGGGCCCGGATCAGGGGGTCGCGGCACCCGTAGTGGTAGGGCTCGGCCGGCGCGAAGGCCGAGCGGACCACGTGGAGGATCTCCGCGTCGTCCAAGGGATCTGGGTTTCTCCGGTTCCAGTCCATGAGCGCGCCCTCCACCGCCTCGGCGCCCCAGCCGCACTCCCGGAGCCACGAGGCGATCCGGATCGCCGTGTTGTTGCGGGATCCCACGGGCGCCGGCTCCCTGAGGAGGGCCCGGCGGGCCGGACATTCCCCCCAGCCCGGCCCCGGCACGACGGCCGGCCGGGCCGCGGCGCGGCGGGCCCCCCGGGCCGCGGCCTCCCAGACCCGGCAGGCCGGCTCCGAGGCCGGGACGTCCCCGGCGGGCAGTAGGCCCGGGTCGGTCCCCATCCCCCTGGTCACCCGGGCCGCCTCCCGGATCCGCTCCGGGTTCTCCCGGAAGAGCTCGTCGAGGGACAGGGGGATTTTGAAGAGGCCCGTGGCCTCGTGGCGGGTGTGGGGAAGCCGAAGGAGCCGGGTGCGGTCCCGAAGCGCCGGGTCCACGAACCGGCCGGCCGCCCCGAGCTCCCGGGTGAGCCGGCGGGTCAGCCGGCCCAGCACCTCGGGCACCACCCGGCTCGGGGCCCAGAACCCGAAGGCCCGAAGATCCGTCTGCACATGGAACCCCTTCTGCCCGCTGAAGTAGACCCGGACCGCCTCGGGGCCGATGCCCCAGGGCCCCAGGAGCCGGTCCACCGCCCGGCGGGCCGCACCCAAGGCCGCTTCGAGGTCCGGGGCGTCGAGGTCCAACGTCCAGTAGGCCGCCCACACGGGCCCGTCGTACCCGGCCACCGTGGGCCGGCCCCGGCGCCGGCCGGCCTCCAGATACGCGGGGAGCCCCCGGTCGAAGAGAAAGAGGCTCGCGTAGCAGCCCCAGCCGCCGTGGCGCCGCACCCACGCGGGCACCTCGTCCACCCGGAGCACCCGGTTCCGGAACCCGGGCTGGCGGCGGGCCGCCACCTCCACCCAGACGAACCCGGCCTCCCGGGGACCGGTCACGCCGCCTCCCGGGCCTCCCGCTCCTCCATGGGCCGGTTGCAGCACACGAGCTCGGGGGCCTCGTCCCCCTGCCGGAGCACGGCCACCTCGGCGCCGCACACCGGGCACCGGTACACCGGGACGACCCGGGTCGGCTCCATGGGCCGGTTGCAGCAGTGGGGGTCGAGCGCCGCGGTGGCCGCCCGGATCACCAGGATCTCGGCCCGGCACACCGGGCACCGGTACACCTGGCCCAACCGCACCGGCCGGCTCATTTCTTGGGCTCCACCGGCACCATGGGCTTCCCGTGGCACTTGGGCTCCAGGGTGCCCATGCCGCCCTTCACCACCATGATCATGTTGGAGCACTCCTGGCACCGGTAGGCCGTGCCCACCCGGATGTGCCAGGCGCTCACCCACTCGTCCACGCTCCACTCGGGGCTCGAGTAGCGGTCCTGCATCGCCTCCTCCTCCGTAGTTTAGGGATCGCAGGGGCCTTCCGCTTATACCACAGCGCCACGGCCCCACACGACACTTCCGCGCCCGGCCGTTGACCCCCCGGCGAACCGGTTGCTACGATCGCCCGCCTTTGCGGGGCCCCCCGGGAGCCCCGCCGGCCCCGATCGATCACCACCAGGAGGGACACCCCATGGCCCACGTGCTCGACGTGCTCCGGGAGCGCGGGTTCCTCGAGCAGACCACGGGCGAGGACGAGGTGCGGGAGCTCCTCGCCGCCCCCACCACCTGTTACATCGGGTTCGACCCCACGGCCTCGAGCTTTCACGTGGGGAGCCTCGTGCCCATCATGGCGCTGGCGCACATGCAGCGGGCCGGCCACCGGCCCATCGCCCTCGTGGGGGGCGGCACGGCCATGATCGGCGACCCCTCGGGCAAGACCGAGATGCGAAAGCTCCTGACCCGGGAGCAGATCGAGGAGAACGCCCGGGGGCTCAAGGCCCAGCTCGCCCGGTTTCTCGATTTCGACCGGGGGGCGATGCTCCTCAACAACGCCGACTGGCTCCTCGAGCTCAACTACATCGAGTTCCTCCGGGACATCGGGGTCCACTTCTCGGTGAACCGGATGCTCGCGGCCGAGTCCTACCGCCAGCGGCTCGAGACCGGGCTCAATTTCATCGAGTTCAACTACATGCTGCTCCAGGCCTACGACTTCCTCTACCTGTTCCAGCACCACGGGTGCCGGCTCCAGATGGGCGGAAACGACCAGTGGGGGAACATCGTGGCCGGGGTGGAGCTCATCCGGCGGGTCGAGGGCGCCGAGGCCCACGGGATCACGTTTCCGCTGCTCACCACGGCCTCGGGCGCCAAGATGGGCAAGACCGCCCAGGGCGCGGTGTGGCTCGACCCGGAGCGCACGAGCCCCTACGACTTCTACCAGTACTGGATCAACACCGAGGACCCGGACGTGGAGCGGTTCCTGGGGCTCTTCACGTTCCTGCCCATGGAGGAGGTGCGGGAACTGGGGCGGCTCGAAGGCGCCCGGATCCGGGAGGCCAAGGAGGTGCTGGCCTTCGAGGTCACAAAGCTCGTCCACGGCGAGGCCGAGGCCCGGAAGGCCCGGGACGCGAGCCGGGCGCTCTTCGGCGGGACCGGGAACCTGGACGAGGCCCCGACCCACGAGGTGGACGCCTCCCGACTCCGGGAGGGCATCGAGGCCTTCGTGCTCCTGCACGAGGCCGGGCTCACGAAGAGCCGGGGCGAGGCCCGGCGGCTCATCGCCCAGGGCGGGGCCTACCTCCACGGCGAGCCGATCGGGAGCTTCGACCGGCGGATCACCGAGGCCGACCTCCAGGACGGGGTGATCCTCCTTAGGGCGGGCAAGAAGAAGTACTGCGTGGTGCGGCCCCGGGGGAACTGAGGGCGAGGGCGCGGGGTGCGGCCCGGGCCGGGGTGGGTGCTCGCGGG